>DASZDF010000438.1:0-6768 GCA_035942275.1 Solirubrobacteraceae bacterium
GCGTGCGCCTCCGCGCGCCGCCGCTCGCGGTCCGACGCGGTGGCGCCGACCGCGCCGAGGTCGCGCGTGCGCGCCCGTTCGAGCGGTTCGTCGGCGAACAGGCGCGCGACGTCGTCGACGAACGAGGAGCGGACCGACGGATCCCCTTCGTCGTCGGCGGCGTGCCAGGAGAGGAAGAGCTGCTGCTCCGGGCGCGAGACGGTCGCGTAGAGCAGGTAGCGCTCGGCGCCGAGGGCGTCCTCGTGGGAGCGCAGGCGCAGGCCCGAAGCCGCGTTGATCGCGCGGCGCTCGTCGTCGCGGAGGAAGGGCTCGGGCTGGGCCGGCGCGGGGAAGACGCCCTCCTGCAGCCGGGCGAGGAAGAGGACGCGGACCCGTCGCGCGCGGAGGCTCAACGGGTCGCTGACCGCGACGGCGCCGGGGGCGGCGCGGTCGCCGAGGCGGACGGGGACGCCCGCCAGGGTGCTCGCGAGGCTCCGCGAGTCCGGGAGCAGGGCGGGCTCGAGCGCGGCGAGGTCGTCGAGGGCCCTGCGCCCCGCGCGCAGGACGTTCGCCTCCGCCGCCTCGGGGTCGTCGAGCACCTTCCCCTCGCGACGATGCGGGGCGGCGAAGAGCGACGCGAGCTCCGCGCCGAGGCGGTCGAGAAGGTGCTTCGGGCCGTCGTCGTCCGCGCGTGCGACGCGGTCGAGCGCATCGAGCGGGAAGTCCTCGTGGAGCTGCTCCCAGATCGCGCGGGCGGCCCGCGCGCTGCGCGCCCCGGTGCGCCGGACATCCGCCTCGAGCCGGTCGACCCACCCGCGCGCGCGGACGAGGCCGGGCGTGCGGAGCCAGAGGATCAGGTCGGCCGCGGTGCCCCCGGTGGCGGCGCGCAGCAGCGACACGAGGCCGCGGCCCAGCGGGGTGTGGCCGAAGGGCACCGTCCGCGCGATCGCCGCCGGGACCCCGTACTGCGCGAACACCTGCTCCACGAGAGCCGCGGTCTCGCCGGGGCGCCGCAGGACGAGCGCGATCTCGTCGGCGGGGACGCCCTCGGCGACGAGCCGCGCCGCCTCGGCCGCGACGAGCTCGATCTCGGCCCGCTCGCCGCCGCCCTCGAGGAACACGACGGCGTCGCCGGCAGCCACGTCCGCCGCCGCTTCGCCGGCGCGCGCCTCGGCCGCCCCGACCCGCGGCCCCCTCCGCACGACGATCTCCCCCGGCGGCTCCTCGAAGAGGGCGTCGCCGAACAGCATCCCCTGCCCGCTCGGGTCGGCGAGAGGCGCGGCGGGAGGAGCGGCTGCCGGCGAGGCGTCCGCCGGTGGAGCTCCCGCGACGGCGTCCTCCTCGAACAGCCTCCTCTCCACGTGGTGCAGCGCCTGCCGCGACTCCTCCGCGTAATGCTCGGCGCGCGGCTCGAGCTCGATGTGGTCGGAGGCGAGCGGTGCCAGGTCGGCCATCGCGGCGCCGCGGGCCGCGAAAGCGTGGCGGCCGGGCTCGTGCGTCAGGGAGACGGTGACCTCGGCGTCGCCCGCGGCGATCGCGCGGATGGCGTCGACCTGGAGCGGGCGGAGGTCGTCGAAGCCGTAGAACAGGACCGGCGTCGCGCCCCACTTCGCCGGCGCCTCCAGCAGCGCGTCGAGCGCCGCCGCGTGGTGGAGCGTCTCGTCGCGGCGACCCAGGCGGTCGAGCCGGTCACGGTACCCGGCGTAGAGCCGCCCGAGGTCGTCGGCGTAGCCGCGCCGCTGGTCGTCGTCGTCGGCCCACGTCCGCAGTGCGGCAATCCATCGCTGCGGCGTGACGCGCTCCTCCTCGAGCTCGTCGAAGAGCCGGCACGCCGCCGGCGCGAAGCCCGCCGTCGCGGCGGAGGCGCGCATTCCCGCCGAGGCCAGCCCCTCCGCGGCCGCGACCGCGACCCGCTCCCGCGCCAGCCGCCCGAGCGGCGCCCCGGTCGCGCCGACCCTCCGCGCGAGCTCGCGCAGGAGCCCCGCGAAGGTCTCCACCCGCGCGCCGAAGACGAGCCCGGCGTCGGCGAGCTCGCGCCGGTAGCGGTCCGTGTCGGCGACGGTGGGGACGACGAGGATCGGCTCGCGATCGAGCGCGCCCCGGACGCGGTCGAGCACGATCCGCGCCTTCTCGGCGTTCGCGGGTCCGGTGACGAGCGTAAGCGGCATGACGGACCGTCAAGGGTCGCGCGCGGACCGGACGATCCGACACCCCCGCTGCCCCGTATCGGGGTAGCACTTCCCGCAACGAGCGACATCCGGAGGAGCTCAAGATGACGAGCAACATCGAGCAGAGCATCGAGGTCGGCGTCGACGTCCGCACCGCGTACGACCAGTGGACCCAGTTCGAGGAGTTCCCGAAGTTCATGGAGGGCGTCGAGGAGGTTCGCCAGATCGACGACACGCACACCCACTGGCGCACGAAGGTGGCCGGCCGCGAGAAGGAGTTCGACGCGGTGATCACCGAGCAGACGCCGGATCAGCGCATCGCGTGGACGAGCGAGGACGGCCCCGAGCACGGCGGCGTCGTCACGTTCCACCGGATCGACGACGCCGTGACGCGCGTGATGCTCCAGCTCGACTACGAGCCGGACGGGCTCGCCGAGAAGGCCGGCGACGCGCTCGGGCTCGTCACGCGCCGGGTCAAGGGCGACCTCGAGCGCTTCAAGACGCTGGTCGAGGAGCGCGGCTCCGGCAACGAGACCGGCGCCTGGCGCGGACACGTCGAGCAGTCGGCCACGAGCTGAGCGCGGCCGGCACCCCGTCGGAGCCGGGCGGCGCCGCCTCGCGCCGCCTCGGCTTCGCGGTGAAGGTGCTCGGCGCCGGCGGGCTCCCCTCGCACGACACCCGCCGCTGGCAGTCCGAGCCGTCGCTCGGCGTCTCGCTCGACTGCCTGACCGCGATCCTCGCCTACCTCGACGACGTCGACGTCCGCTTCTATCGCTTCGCGACCGCGCTCGCGCCCTACGCCAGCCACCCGGACCTGCCGCAGTTCCGCGACGCGCCGAAGCGGTTCGCGGCCGAGCTGAACGCAGTCGGCGAGCGGGCGCGGGCGAGCGGGATCCGGCTGTCGTCGCACCCCGGCCAGTACACCGTCCTCAACTCCGAGGACGCCGAGGTGCGCCGCCTCGCCGCCGTCGAGCTCGAGGTCCAGGCGGAGCTCATGGACGGGATGGGGCTCGGGCCGGAGTCGGTGGTCGTGCTGCACGTGGGCGGTGCGGCGGGCGGCGTGGACGCGGCCCTCGACCGCTTCGTCGCGGGCTTCGAGACGCTGTCGGAAGCGGCGCGCGCGCGGCTCGTCGTCGAGAACGACGACCGGTCCTTCGGGCTGGCCGAGGTCCTGCGCCTGGCCGGGCGGATCGGGCGCCCGGTCGTCTGGGACATCCTCCACCACCACTGCCACGACCCGGACCGCATCCCCGACCGCGAGGCCCTCGAGCTCGCGCTGGCGACGTGGCCGGAGGGCGTCACGCCGAAGATCCACTACTCGACGCCGAAGACCGCCGTCGAGGAGCGGCGCAAGAAGGTCGGCCGGCGCGTCGAGCGCTCGCTCGTCCTCCCGCAGCTTCGAGCGCACGCCGACGTCATCGACCCGATCGCGTTCGAGCAGTTCCTCACCGAGACCGCGGCCGGCCTCGAGTTCGACGTGATGCTGGAGGCCAAGGCGAAGGACCTCGCGCTGCTGCGCCTGCGCGACCAGCTCGCGGCGCGCGGCGTGGTCGTCGACGCGGAGCTCGTCTAGACGGTCGCGGGCGCGGGAGCCTCGGCGCCCTCGGCGGCCGGCTCCTCCTCGGGCGGCTTCGCGCCCTCCTTCGCCCACGGCTCGTCGAACTCCACGCGCCACTTGCCCTCGTCGGTCTGCATGAGCGCGAGGCGGGCCCGGAACGACTTGCCGGAGCGGCCCTTGAAGCCGGTCACGGGCTTGACGGTCCGCCCGGTCGCGATCAGCTCCTTCGCCACCGCGATCGGGAGGTTCTTGCCGGCCTTGGACTTCCAGATGACGAAGCCGCAGCCGGGGTCCTCGCGCGACCAGCACGAGTAGCCCTTGCGGTTCTCGCGGATCTCGTGGCCGCAGACAGGGCACGGGCCGAGCGTCGCGCGGGGGATCCGGACGTCCTTGAGCTTCGCGTCGAGCTCGGTGACCGTCGAGCCGGCGAACTCGGCGATGTCGCGCATGAACCTCTGCCGCGAGTCGCCGCCGCTCTCGATGAGCGTCAGGCGCTTCTCCCAGTCGCCGGTGAGCTTCGGGGACGTCAGCGGGTGCTCGCCGAGCAGCCGGACGACGTTGAGCCCCTTCTCGGTGACGACGAGCGAACGCCCCTCGCGCTCGACGTACCCGACGTCGATGAGCCGCTCGATGATCGCCGCGCGCGTGGCGGGCGTCCCGATGCCGGACTCGGTCATCGCCTCGCGCAGCTCCTCCTCCTCGACGAGCTTGCTCGCGCCCTCCATCGCGGCGAGCAGCGATGCGTCGGAGTAGCGCCTCGGCGGCTTGGTCTCGCGCTCGAGCGACTCGACCTTGCGGGTGTCGACGTCCTCGTCCTTCTCGAGCTTCGGGAGCTGCTGGTCCTTGCCCTCGTCGTCGTCGGCCGCTCCGTCGCCCTCGGCGAGCTCGCCGTAGACCCCGCGCCAGCCCGGCACGAGCAGGACCTTGCCCCGCGTGCGGAAGACGTGCGTCGCGACCGTGGTCTCGACCCGCGTGTTCTCGAACTGCGCGTCCGGATGGAAGATCGCCAGGAACCGGCGCGCGACGAGGTCGTAGACGCGGCGGTCGTCGGAGCTCATCTTGTCGAGCTTGTGCTCGGCGCGGGTCGGGATGATCGCGTGGTGGTCGGTGACCTTCTCGTTGTTGATCACGCGCTCGAGCGGCAGCTTCTCGAGCGAGGTCACGTAGTCCGCGGCCTTCGTGTACTCGCCGTTCTGGCCGACGAACGCCGCGACCGGCTTGAGCTCGTCGATCATGTCGCTCGACAGGAAGCGCGAGTTCGTCCTCGGGTAGGTGAGCGCCTTGTGCTCCTCGTAGAGGCGCTGCGCGGCCGCGAGCGTGCGGCGGGCGGAGAAGCCGTAGCGGGTGTTCGCCTCGCGCTGGAGCGAGGTGAGGTCGTAGAGGAGCGGCGCCTTCTCGGTGCGCTTGGTCTTCTCGAGCTTCGTGATCGTGCCGCGCCGGCCGCGGACCGCCTCCACGACGGCGGCGGCCTCGTCCGCCGTCTTGACGCGCGGGTTGGCGGCGTCGTGGAACCGGCCCTCGTAGACCCGCTCGCCCTCGGCGGCGAAGGTCGCGTCGACGAGCCAGTACGGCTCGGGCGTGAAGGCCCGGATCTCCTCCTCGCGGCGGGCGAGGATCGCGAGCGTCGGGGTCTGGACGCGGCCGAGGGAGACGGCGCCGTCGAACGACGAGCGCAGGCGGATCGTCGCCGCGCGGGTCGCGTTCATGCCGACGATCCAGTCGGCCTCCGAGCGCGAGCGCGCGGCCTCCTCGAGCGGCTTGAGGTCGGCGCCGGGGCGCAGGTTGCCGAACGCCTCGCGCATCGCCTCGTTCGTCATCGACGACAGCCACAGCCGCTCGACCGGCAGCTTCGCCCCGGCCTTCTCGAAGATGTAGGCGAAGATCAGCTCGCCCTCGCGCCCGGCGTCCGCCGCGTTGATGACGCGATCGACGTCCTTGCGCCTGAGCAGCTTGGTGACGACCGACATCTGCTTCTTGGACCGCTCGTCGCGGACGACGAGGTCGAAGCGCTCCGGCACGATCGGCAGGTCCGCCATCCGCCACTTCTTGAACTTCGGGTCGTACTGCTCCGGCTCGGCGAGCTGCACGAGGTGGCCGACGGCCCACGTGATCACGTGCTCGGGACCCTCGAGCCAGCCCTCGTTCTTCTCGAACGGGCCCGGGAGCACGCGCGCGAGATCACGCCCGACGGACGGCTTCTCGGCGATGACGAGGGTCTTCGACATGGAGGGCGGAGCCTAGCGGCGCGGCCCAACGGCGAAACGGGCCTGGCGGCAAACCGCGCGCGAATCGTCACGAAGCCGCGCGCCCTGTGACGCGGAGAGAGCGACGCGCGCGACTACTTGCCGCGGGTCTCGCCCGTCATCGGGCTGGGGCGCTGCGGCTCGGGCTTGGGCTTCGGCTTGTCGGCCACGTCTCGCATTGTACGTCAGCTTCCCTGCGCGACCAGAGCGATGACCCAGGCGAGCACTTCGATCATCAGGAGCACCGCGGCGGCGCGGAACGCGCCGAGCAGAGAGCGCAGCTGCCGCCGGTTCTCGCGGAAGCTCGCCCCCATGTGCAGGGCAAGGTCCCGGTGGATGGCCGGAAGCTGAGCGGCCCTGACTCTGGGGACTCCAGATATGTCCCGATGTACGCGACCGGTGACTCACCGCGCGCACGGGCCGGTGTCGACCTCGCCTCGCGCGCCGGCGAGCGTGCGCCGGACGATCGCGTTCGGCACGCCGTAGCCGCCCCGCACCCGGCCGCCGACCGTCGCCGCGAACACGGTCGTCAGGACGGTCCCGTCCTCGCCGACGACGGGCCCGCCGGAGTTCCCCGACCGCACGAGCCCGCGGATCGACGTCATCGACCGCGAGATCGGCCCGCGCCCGTACGAGTCCTGCGACCGCACGACGGAGGTCGCCCCGATCCGCGCCGCGCGCACGTCGTACGGCCCGTTCTCCGGGAAGCCGAGGATCGCGCCCGACGCGCCGGCGGCCGGATCCGGGGCGATGCGCAACCCCGGAGCGCCGAGGCCGGACACCCGCAGCACCGCGACGTCGTTGCGCGGGTCGTAGGCCA
>DASZDF010000439.1:0-3706 GCA_035942275.1 Solirubrobacteraceae bacterium
GGGCTGCCGTCGTCGGGGAAGTCGACGATCGCCGCCGCGCTCGAGCACCGACTCGTCGCCGCTGGCGTCCCGGCCTACCGGCTCGACGGCGACAACCTGCGCCACGGGCTGAACGCCGACCTGGGCTTCTCCGCGGAGGACAGCGCCGAGAACGTGCGCCGCACCGCGCACGTCGCCCACCTGCTGGCCGACTCCGGCGTCGTCGCCATCCCCTCGCTCGTCAGCCCGTACCGCGCCGACCGCGAGCTGGCCCGCCGCGTCCACGACGAGGCGGGCGTGCCGTTCCTCGAGGTCTTCGTCGACACGCCCGTCGAGGAGTGCGAGCGGCGCGACCCGAAGGGCCTCTACGCGCGCGCCCGGGCCGGCGAGCTGAAGGGCTTCACCGGCATCGACGACCCGTACGAGGCGCCGGAGGATCCCGACGTCCGCCTGGCGCCCGGGGACGTCGACGCGGCGGTCGCGGACATCTGGTCGGCGCTCGTTGCGCGCGGTCTCGTCGGCCCGTAGGGTCGGTTCGTGCCGAAGCTCCTCGCCGCGGCGGCCGCTCTCGCGGCCGCGCTGACCGCCGCCCCGGCGGCGCAGGCCGCGGTCGCCGCCAAGAACGCGGGCGGCGACACGATCACGTTCACGGGAGCCGAGGGCGAGGAGAGCCGGCTCTCGATCTCGCTCGCCGGCGGCGACTACGTGTTCGACGACAGCGCGCTCGTCGTCGCCGCGGGCGACGGGTGCTCGAGCATCGGCGGCAACGCGGAGTGCCCGTCGCCGGGTGTGGCCCGCATCGTCGTGCTGCTCGGCGACGAGGACGACGACGCGACGCCGGGCGTCCTGACGGTGCCGCTGCGCATCGAGGGCGGCGACGGCTGGGACAGCTTCGACGGCAGCGGCGGTGACGACACGCTGCTCGGCGGCCCCGGGATCGACCAGGTGGGCGGCGCCGGGGGGATCGACGCCATCGACGGCGGCGGCGACATGGATCTCCTCGCGGGCGGCGGCCAGGCCGACGTCGTCCGCGGCGGCGACGGCGCCGACTTCCTCAACGGCGAGGACGGGGACGACCAGCTCTTCGGCGACGCGGGCGACGACACGTTCGTCGTCGAGGAGATCTCCGCGGACGACCTCTCCGGCGGCGCGGGGGTGGACGAGGCGCTCGTGCCGGGCGGCGGATCGCCCTCCGACCCGCCGATCCCCGTCACGATCGACGACCGCGCAGACGACTACGGCAACGGGTCGAACGTGCGGACCGACGTCGAGAACGTCACGTTCGGGTTCTTCCTGGGGCCGTTCATCGGCGCGGTCGGCGTGACCGGCAGCGACGCCTCGAACACGATCCGGGGCGGCGCGGGACACGACCAGATCGACGGCCGCGGCGGGATCGACTTCCTCCAGTCCGGCAGCGGCGACGACCGCGTCACCGCGCGCGACGGGGGCTTCGACCGCGTGACCTGCGGCGAGGGCATCGACACCGCGACGGTCGACTTCGCCGACGACGTCCAGGAGTGCGAGAACGTCGACCGCGCGCCCGAGCCGGCGCCCGTGGACGGGGACCGCCCGCCGTCGGTGGCGTTCGGGGCCCCCTCCTCGCCGTTCGCCCTGATCGACCCGGCGCGCGGCGCGACGCTGCCGGTGGTCGCCTCCGACGATCGCGGCGTCGCGCAGGTCGTCCTCCTCGACGACACGATCGTCGCCGGGACGGACGCGACGGCGCCGTTCGGCTTCGACTACCGCCCGGGGCCCGGGGACGTCGGCCCGAACACGCTGATCCTGGTCGCCACCGACACGGCCGGTCAGACCGCGACGGCGTTCCAGTCCGCGACGGTGGACCGGTTCGCGCCGGGCGGCGTCAGCGTCCGCGTCCCGACCGCGCGCGACCGGCGCGCGCCGTACGTCTACCGCGGGACCGGCCGGGTCTCGCCGCCGTCCGGGATGCCTCCCGCGTCGGCGTGCGATCGCGGCGAGGTCACGCTCCGCGTGCTCCGCGCCCGCCGCGTACTGGCGCGGCGCGTCGCGCGACTCAGCCCCACGTGCACCTTCGGCTTCCGGTTCGCGCTGGGCAGGAGGGCGCGCAGGGGGAGCGGGCGTCTGCGGCTGACCGCCGCGTTCGGCGGCACCGATGTGCTCAAGCCGGCACAGGCGCCGGCGCGGGCGCTGCGCGCCGGCTGACGCCGCAGCTCGACCGAGGTCGGACCGCAACCTTACGGGCAAGATTCGGGTTCCTAGGGCGTTGAAGGCATCGAGGATGCTCCGCACCCGCCTGCTCGTCCTGCTCGCGCTCGCCTGCACCGCCCTGGCGCTGCTGGCGCTGCCCACGGGCCTGGGCGCGCATCCCGGCGACAACGCCGTCGACCAGGACCACGACGCGGTCACCGACCCGCCGCTCGGCAACGACAACTGCGCCGGCGGCGACGGCGCCTACAACCCGCGCCAGGAGGACCTCGACCGGGACGGCCGCGGCGACGCCTGCGACATCGACGACGACGGCGACACGGTCGACGACGCCGTCGACAACTGCCCGCTCGCCTTCAACCAGGGGCAGAGCGACCTCGACGGCGACGCGATCGGCGACCTCTGCGACAGCGACGACGACGGCGACGGCCTCACCGACAGCCGCGACAACTGCCGGTTCGTCCACAACCCCGGCCAGGCGGACGCCGACCGCGACGGGCTCGGCGACGCGTGCGACCAGACCACGCCGGGAGCACCGAGGCCGCCGCCCCCGCCGGATCCGACCGCGCCGCCCGGCCCGCCCGACGCCCCCGGGGCGCCGGACACGAGCCCGCCGGTCGCGGACGTCGCGATGCCGTCACGCCACCGCGCGGCGGAGCTCGGGGCGGGGCTCGCCGTGCCCGTGTCGTGCTCGGAGGGGTGCACGGTCAGCTCGACGCTCACCGTGTCGGCGCGCGACGCGCGGCGGCTGAAGCTGCGCGGGCGCGTCCTCGGGACCGGCGGCGCGGAGCTCGCCGGCGCGGGTGAGACCTTCGCCTTCATCGACCTGCCGCGCAGCGCGCTGCGCCGCATCCGCGGGCGCGGCGTGCGCGCCGTCCTGCGCGTCGAGGTGGCCGACGCCGCCGGCAACCGCGACGTAGTGACCCGACGACTCACCCTCCGGAGCTGACATGACCCGACTGCTGCTCATCGCCGCGACGCTCGTCGCGGCCCTGTGCCTCCCCACCGCCGCGACGGCCGTCGTCCCGCCGAAGAACTGCGGGACGATGACCGTGAAGGGCAAGCGCTACCAGGTCAAGGCCGACCAGATCTCGTGCTCGACCGGCCGCGACCACACCAAGCGCTACCTCGAGCGCCGCCGCAAGCCGCGCGGCTACACGTGCAAGGACGTCTCGAAGGCGCGCAACAGCCTCACCTTCAGGTGCAACAACGGGCGCAAGACGTTCTTCGCCATCCGCCGCTAGCCCGTCTTGACCGCAGCGCCCCGCCACCGCCTCGTCCGCCGGCTCCCCGTCGCGTTCCTCGGCGCGCTGACGGCGGCGCTCGTGAGCGCGGAGCCGGCGCGGGCGCACGGGCTGGTCCAGCGCGCCGACCTACCGATCCCCGAGGAGTGGTTCGTGCGCGCGTCGGCGATCGTGCTCGCGGTCTCGTTCGTGGCCCTCGCCGTGCTGTGGCCGAAGCCGAAGCTCGAGCGCCCGCGCTGGCGCCCGCTGCCGCGCCCGTTCGACCGCGCGCTGTGCTCGCGCGCCCTGCGGATCGCGTG
>DASZDF010000440.1:0-3915 GCA_035942275.1 Solirubrobacteraceae bacterium
TTGTGGAGGTTGGCGAGCCCGTTGCCGAGCCCGGACCCGAGGTGCAGCAGCGTCGCCCCAGGCCGTTCCGCCATCCGCGCGTAGCCGTCGGCCGCGCCGGTCGCCACGCCCTCGAACAGCGCGAGGACGGCGCGCATCTCCGGCACGTCGTCGAGCGCGGCGACGAAGTGCATCTCCGACGTGCCCGGGTTCGTGAAGCACGTCGTGACACCGCCGTCGACGAGCGTACGCAGCAGGGCCTGGGCGCCGTTCGGCATCAGCCGCGCCGGCTCGCCGCAGCGGCGTCGTAGAGGGCGGAGCGGTCGACGTCGGCGATCGACGTCTGGCCCGTCAGCCCGAGCGCCGTGTCGATGTCGGCCTTGAAGACGTCGATCACGTGGCGGACGCCCGCCTCGCCGCGTGCGGCGACGGCCCACGCCCACGCCCGCCCGACGAGCACGGCCTTCGCACCGAGCGCGACCATCTTGACCACGTCCACGCCGGTGCGGACGCCGCCGTCGGCGAGGCGCTCCACCTCGTCGCCGACCGCATCCGCGCCCTCGGGGAGCGCGCGTGCCGTCGACGGGACCGAGTCGAGCTGGCGCCCGCCGTGGTTGGAGACGACGATGCCGTCGACGCCCGCGTCGACCGCGCGCCGCGCGTCCTCGGCGTCCAGGACGCCCTTGACGACGAGGCGCCCCGGCCACCGGTCCCGCACCCAGGCGACGTCGTCCCACGTGACGCTGGGGTCGAACTGCGAGTCGACCCAGTCCTTGAACGCGTCCGGGCGCCGCGCCTCGGGAACGGCCTTCTCGAGGTTGCCGAACGTCAGCGGCTTGCCGCCGATCGCGGTCGAGCGGATCCACGCCGGGTGCGCGGCGATGTCGAGCCCGCGCCGGATCTTCGCCCGTCGCCCGACGCGGCCCACGAGCGCGTTGCGCGTGTCGCGATGGCGGGCGCCGACCACAGCGAGGTCGACGGTGAGGACCAGCACCGGCGAGCCGACGGCGCGCGCCCGGTCCATGAGGTCCTCGGCGTACGCGCGGTCGCGCATGACGTAGAGCTGGAACCACGGCGGCGTGCTCGTGGCGCCCGCGACCTCCTCGATGCTCGCGATCGACACCGTCGACTCGACGAACGGGATCCCGGCCGACTCGGCGGCGCGCGCCGCCTGCACCTCGGCCCGCGGCGCCATCATCCCCGCGAGGCCGACCGGCGCCAGCACGAGCGGGAGCGCGAGGCGCTGCCCGAGCACCTCCACCGACGCGTCGCGCTCGCTGACGTCGCGCATCACGACCTGGCGCAGGAGGACCGCCTGGAGGTCGCTGACGTTCGCGCGCATGGTCGCCTCGTCGTACGCGCCGCCGTCGAGGTAGTCGAACAGCTGGCGCGGCAGGCGGCGGCGCGCGAGCTCGCGGTAGTCGGCGGCCGTCGCGGGGGCGAGGCCGAGGGGCCGGTCGGCGGCGAATCGCATGGCGGCGCACATCATGCCGATCCGGGCCGCTCGCCGGCGCTCCTAGACTCCCGGGTCCGCGCATGACGGACCTCCAGACCCGCACCCGGTACGACCCTGCCGAGGCCGAGCCTCGCATCACGCAGCAGTGGCTCGACAGCGGGATCAACCACCCGGACCCCGAGGGCGACGCGAGCGAGAACTTCTCGATCGCCGTCCCGCCGCCGAACGTCACCGGCGCGCTGCACATGGGGCACGCGCTGAACGGCGCGATCCAGGACGCGCTCATCCGCTGGAACCGGCTGCACGGCCGGCGCGCGAAATGGGTGTTCGGCACCGACCACGCCGGCATCGCGACGCAGAAGCAGGTCGAGGCGAAGCTCGAACGGTCCGGTGTCTCGAAGGAGGATCTCGGTCGCGGGTCATTCGTCGACGAGGTCTGGGAGTGGACGCGCGAGTACGGCGGCCAGATCCAGAACCAGTTCAAGCGGCTCGGCGCCTCGCTGGACTACGACGAGGAGCGCTTCACCCTCGACGAGGGCTACGTGAACGCGGTGATGAAGGTCTTCGTCGACTTGTACGAGCAGGGTCTGATCTACCGCGACCACTACATGGTCAACTGGGACCCGGGCCTCGGCACCGCGGTCTCCGACCTCGAGGTCGAGGAGCGCGAGGTCGAGGACACGCTCTACTCCATCCGTTATTCGCCGGAAGTCGTCGTCGCCACCGTGCGGCCGGAGACGATGCTGGGCGACACCGCCGTCGCCGTGCACCCCGACGACGAGCGCTACAAGCACCTCGTCGGGACGACCGTGACCCTGCCGCTCGTCGGGCGCGAGCTGCCGGTGATCGCCGACGAGTACGTCAAGACCGACTTCGGCACCGGCAACCTCAAGATCACGCCGGGGCACGACCCCAACGACTTCGAGATCGGGCGCCGGCACGGGCTCGACACCGTCGGCGTCATCGGCGAGGACGGCCGCATGACGGAGGAGGCGGGCGAGCCTTTCGCCGGGCTGACCGCCCTCGAGGCGCGCGAGGCGGTGGTGAAGGCGCTCGGCGACCGCGTCGTCGCGACCGAGCCGTACACGCACAACGTCCCGTACTCGCACCGCTCGGGCGAGCGGATCGAGCCGCTCATCTCCCTCCAGTGGTTCATGGCGATGGACGAGCTGGCGCGCCCCGCCATCGAGGTCGTGGAGCGCGGCGAGGTGAAGATCCACCCGCCGTCGCAGTCGCGGCGGTACGTCGAGTGGCTCGAGAACATCCGGCCGTGGTGCATCTCGCGCCAGTTGTGGTGGGGCCACCAGATCCCCGTCTGGTACCGCGGCGAGGACGAGCGCTACTGCGGCCTCGAGCCACCGGAGGGCGAGGGGTGGACGCGCGACCCCGACGTCCTCGACACGTGGTTCTCGAGCGCGCTGTGGCCGTTCGCGACGCTCGGCTGGCCGGAGGACACGCCGGAGCTGCGCGCGTTCTACCCGACCGACGTGCTCTCGACGGCGCGCGACATCCTGTTCCTCTGGGTCGCGCGCATGGTGATGATGGGGCTGCGGTTCTGCGACGCGATCCCGTTCGAGCACGTCAACGTGCACTAGGTCATCCAGGCGCCAGACGGGCGGCGGATGTCGAAGTCGCTCGGGACGGGCATCGACACGCTCGATCTGATCGACCGGTACGGCGCCGACGCGACGCGCTTCGGCCTGCTCGCGATGTCCTCGTCGCAGTACTTCCGGTTAAGCGAGGAGAAGATCGAGCAGGGTGCGAAGCTCGCGAACAAGCTCTTCAACGCGTCGCGGCTGATCCTGATGAACGTGGACCCGGACCTCGACGCGCCGCCGTCGCACGTCGAGGACCGGTGGATCCTGTCGCGGCTCGAGCGCGCGAAGGCCGACGCGGCGGAGCGCATCGGGGCGTGCGACTTCTCCAAGCTCGCGCTCGGCCTCTACGACTTCGTCTTCAGCGAGCTGTGCGACTGGTACCTCGAGATGGTCAAGCCGCGCCTGTACGACGGCGACGCCGCCGCGCACGCGACGCTCCTGCGCGTGCTGGAGGAGACGCTCGCGCTGGCCCATCCCGTCATCCCCTTCGTGACCGAGGAGCTGTGGTCGATGCTGCCGGGCGAGCGCGGGCTGCTCGCCGCCTCGCGCATGCCGGGCGCCGAGCCCTCGCGCCTCGACGACGACGCCGAGCGAGCTGTCGGCGACGCTATCGGCGCGATCCGCGCGCTGCGCAACTGGCGCGAGTCGATCGACGCGAAGCCAGGCCTTCTCATCAACGCCGTCGGGCCGGACGCGCCGACCGCGCCGCTCGTCGCGCAGATGGCGCGGATCGAGTGGGTCGACGGCGGCGAGCCGGCGGCCACGGTGCCGACGCCGCTCGGCCCGGTCGGCGTGCTCGCGACCGACGGGGTGGACCTCGGCGCGGCGGAGCGCAAGAGGACCGACGAGCGCGTGCGCATCGAGAGGGAGATCGCGCGCGCG
>DASZDF010000441.1:0-3880 GCA_035942275.1 Solirubrobacteraceae bacterium
CCCGCCCCGGGCGCCTCGTCGGCGTCGCGCGACGCCCCGGCCGCGACCTCGCCCACCGGCACGCCGGCGTCGTCGGCGACCCACATCGGATCGCCCTTCCCGGTGGCGTAGCCCTCCCAGTCCGCCGCGCGCTCCGCGAACGGCCTGTCGACGACCCACGACGGATCGGCCAGGCCCGGGTAGGAGATCGTCCAGCAGCGCTCGTGCAGGCGGGCGAGCGGCTCCCCGTCGCCGGCGCGCGCGGGCCGGATGTGGACGGGCCTCGCCGACTAGGACGTGCGCCGGCGCCTCGGCCAGCGCCGCGACTTCGTCGGCACCTTCGCGCAGAGCCGGTACACGCGCGTCTGCCGCACGACGCGACCCGAGCGCGTCCGGCCGACGACGCGCACCTTCAGGCGCCCCTTCGGCAGGCCGCGCAGGTCGATGCGCGCGCGCAGCCGGCGGCCGCGGATGATCTTCGCGCGCCGCCCGGCGTAGGTCACGCGCGCGGTGCGCGCGCGCCGCGGCAGGCGGATCAGGAAGTTGCGCCGGCTCGTGCACGCCTTCGCGCTCTGCGGCAGCTCGAGCGGGCCGCCGCAGTCCTGTCCGCGGCCGATCGTCGCCTGGAGCGGCAGGTCGCGCGACGACGCGCCGACGCCGACGCGGTAGCAGCCCCGCGCGACGCGCCACCCGTTCGCCGCGGTGTCCCAGTAGGAGAACGCGCGCTCGTCGAGCGTGAGCCGCACGCGCCGGCGCTCCCCCGGATCCAGCGTGACGCGCTCGAAGCCCTTGAGCTGCCACGGCGGCTGCACGACGTCCTCGCGCGGCGCCGGCATCCCCACGGAGAGCTGCGGGACCGCGGTCGCCCGCCGCGCGCCCGTGTTCGCCCCCTCGACGCTCACCGTCGCGTCGGCGCCCGGCTCGACGCGCAGGTCGCGGAAGTCGAACGTCGAGTAGGTCAGGCCGTGGCCGAACGCGTACGCGACCGCGAGGCGCTTCGCGTCGAACCAGCGGTAGCCCATCAGCACGCCCTCCTTGTAGGTGACGCGCTCGGCGACGCCCGGGTACTTCTCGGGGTCGCCGGCCGTGGGCTCGTCCTCCTCGCGCAGCGGGAACGTCGCGGGCAGCCGGCCGCCGGGCTCGGCGTCGCCGAAGAGCACGCGGGCCATGGCGGTTCCGCCGTTCTGGCCGGGGTACCACGCCTCGAGGATCGCCGGCACCTTGTCGCGCCACGGCGTGAGGACGGGCCCGCCGGTCTGGAGCACGAGGACGGTCCGCGCCTGCGCGGCGGCGACGCGCTCGATCAGCGCGTCGCGGTCGATGCGGTCGCGCTGCGAGCAGTTGAGGCCCATGCACTGCTTGTCCGAGCCCTCGGTCATGAGGTCGCCCACGACGACGACCGCGGCGTCGGCCTCCTTCGCGACTGCCGCCGCCCGCGCGGCGTCCGACCCGTCGTCGAACACGACCTTGTCCGCGCCGAGGCGGGCCTCGATCCCCTGCCGCGGGTTCGTCGTGAGGTACGGGTTGATGGCCGAGGAGCCCCCGCCGTTGCGCAGCGTCTGCGCCTCGGGCCCGATCACCGCGAGCTTGCCGATGCCCCCCGCGTCGAGCGGCAGCAGGTTCCCGTCGTTCTCGAGCAGGACCATCCCGGCCTCCTCGAGCTCGGCCGCGGCGGCGTGGTGCGCCTCCCTGTCGACGCGGGTGTCGTCGTCGACGTACGCCTCGCGGTCGAAGAAGCCGAACGCGAAGAGGGTGCGAAGGATCCGCCGGACGTGCTCGTCGATCACGGGCTCGGTGACCTGCCCGCCGGCCAGGGCGGCGTTGACGAGCTCCGGCCGGTAGGCGATCGCGGGCCAGATGTCGAGGTCGAGCCCGTTGTTGAGCGAGTTCGCGGTGCTCTTCGCGGCGCCGTAGTCGGTGAGGACGAAGCCGTCGAACGCCCAGTCCTCCTTCAGGACGTCCTCGAGCAGGTGCTCGTTCTCGCACGCGTAGGAGCCGTTGACGCGGTTGTACGAGCACATGACCGATCCGACCCCGCCCTCCTTGACGGCCGCCTCGAACTGCGGGAGGTAGATCTCGCGCAGCGTCCGCTCGTCGAGGCGCGCGTCGACGGTCAGCCGGCCGCCGACGACCGCCGCGCCGAGCGGCGAGCCCGGCGGCTGCGGGCCCACGCCCTCCTGGTTGTTGACCGCGTAGTGCTTGACGTTGCCGATGATGCCCTCGGACTGGACGCCCTTCGTCCAGCCGACCGCCATGCGCGACGCGAGCCACGGGTCCTCGCCGAAGTACTCGAACGTGCGGCCGTTGAGCGGCGTGCGCATCATGTTCACCGCGGGCGCGAAGACGACGTCGTTGCCCTTCTTGCGGACCTCGTCGCCGATGATCGTCGCGTGGCGGAACGCGTGGTCGGTCGAGAACGTCGACGCGAGCGTCATCGGCGACGGCATCGCGGTCGCCTGGCCCTGCCGCGGGCCCACCGGGCCGTCGCTGAAGTACACGGGCGGCATGCCGACGCGGGGGACGCCGTTGAGCGTGCCGGTGTGCGAGCCCGCGCGGCCGGAGACGCCGGTCAGCTCGTCGCCGGCGAGGAGGTCGATCTTCTCGTCGCGGGTGAGAGCGGCGAGGAGGAGGCCGGCCCGGTCGTCGGGCGCCAGGGCGGTGTTGCACCACGGCCGCTGCGCCTGGTCGCCGCAGCGGCCCGCTGCGGCCGCCGGGGCGGCGAGGACGAGCAGCGCCGCTAGGGCTGCGATCACGGGGCGCACCCCATGAGTTGTAGGGGGATCGCCGTCGCGGCGCGCCGGCGAAGCGCAAGCGGGTGGGGAAGCGGGTAGGTCGCGGGTCATGACCCATTCCCACGGAGGCGCCGATCGCGTCGGGCACGGCGAGGCCTCGCTCGGCGACGCCCAGGCCGCGAACCCGCCGGACGACCCGGACATGATCTACCCCGACGCCGAGCCGCTCGACAGCGACGTGGACTTCGAGGGCGAGGGCACGCCGCCGCCGAAGGAGCGCGGCAACGAGGACCCGGCACCGAACTCGCCGTGAGCGCGAAGCGGCTGTGACGTGACGCGCGAAGCGGTCTAGGTCGACGACCGCACGAGGCTCACGATGCGGTGGCCGCCCGCGAGCGGGCGCCGCCACGGCCCGTCGCCCTCCGGCGGCTCGGCGGCGTCCAGCAGCAGCGCCGCGAGCCGCCGCGCGTCCTCGAGCGACTGCGGCGGCGACGTGTAGGTCGCGCCCACGCGCCGGCTCAGCGCCGTCGACAGGTGCTCGGAGACCTCGACGACGTACAGCGGGCCGAGCGTCATCTCGAGCTGGCGGTCCATGATGGGAAGGATGCACGACACCGTCGCCGGCGCCCTGCTCGGCCTGTTCTGCGGCGACGCCCTCGGCATGCCGTACGAGACGCAGCCGCCGGACGCCATCCCCGAGCGCCTGGAGATGGAGGACGCCCGCCTCGGCCGCGGCACGTACACCGACGACACGCAGATGGCGATCGCGCTCGCGGAGTCCCTGCTGCGCTGCGACGGCGTGGACGAGGCCGACCTCGCGGCGACGATCGCCGCCGCCTTCGCCCCCGATCGCGGGTATGGGCCGGGGACGACCACGGTCGTCCGGCTGTGGGGCGAGGGCGTGCCGGCCGGGGAGGCCGCGCTGCGCCTCTTCGACGGCGAGGGATCCGCCGGCAACGGCGCGGCGATGCGCGTCGCGCCCGTCGGCCTGTACTTCGCTCGCGACCCCGAGCGGTGCGTGGAGGAGGCGCGCCGCCAGGCCCGCCTCACGCACGCCCACCCCCTCGGGATCGACGGAGCGGCCGCGCAGGCCGCCGCGGTCGCCGCCGCGGTGCGAGGAGAGGACCACCTCGCGGCCGCGCGCGAAGCGGTCCGCACGGCGGAGTTCG
>DASZDF010000442.1:0-3029 GCA_035942275.1 Solirubrobacteraceae bacterium
CGCCTGCGCCGCGCGCTCGAGCCCCTCCACGCGCAGGTCGGCGAGCTCGGCGCGGCGCTCGTCGAGCCACGGCGCGTCGACGCCGGGCAGCAGGCCGCCCTCGGCGATCGCGACGGCGGTGCGCGCCGCCTCGAGCGCCGCGCGCCACTCGCGGGCGTGCACCCGGCGGCGCGCCTCGTCGAGCCCCCGGTGCATCTCCTCCCAGTCGACGACGGCGCCCTCCGGCAGCCGCAGCACGAGCTCCTGACGCCCCTCGAGCGCCTCCGGGCCGAGCGCCTTGCGCATGCGCGACAGCAGCGGGGCGAGCAGTGCGTCGGCTCGCGGCGGCGCGTCCTCCTCCGGCCAGACGGCGGCGACGACCTCGTGCCGGCGCACCGAGCGGCTCCGGTTCAGGACGAGGAACGCGAGCAGCAGCTTCGCCTGGCGGCGCCGGAACGCGGCCTCGAGCCGCTCGCCCCGCCAGCGCACGACGAGCTCGCCGCAGAGCTCGATGCGCGTGTCGGCGTCTGCCATTCCACCCACCTTGTCAAATACGATCGCCGGCGTGGCGTCGTGGAAGGAGGTCGAGGTCGAGGCTCCCGAGCTCGCCGCGCTCGCGCGCGGCCTGCTCGAGGCGCACAAGCACAAGACGATCGCGACGCTGCGCCGCGACGGCTCGCCGCGGATCAGCGGCACCGAGGCCGACATCGTCGACGGCGAGCTGCTGTGGGGCGGGATGTGGCGCAGCGTCAAGGCGCTCGACCTGCGGCGCGACCCGCGCTTCGCGCTGCACAGCGGCTCCGACGACCCGCCGGGCTGGAGCGGCGACGCGAAGGTGGGCGGCGTCGCCGAGGAGATCGAGGACGAGGAGCGCAAGCGGGCGCTCGTCGCCGCTCAGGGGAACGCGGACGCCGAGTCCCTCGGGCAGTTCCACCTCTTCCGCGCCGACATCTCGGAGCTGATCGTCACCCATCTGAACGAGGCGCGCGACAAGCTCGTGATCGAGTTCTGGCGTGCCGGCGAGGGCGTGCGCCGGATCGAGCGCTAGGGCGTCGGGGCGAGCTCGGCCGGCGGCTGAGCCTGCTCGGCGGCCAGGCGCGCCTTGCGCAGCCCCTGCGAGAGCGCCCGGACGTACGCGCGGGCCGCCGCCTCGATGATGTCGGTCGCGACGCCCTGCCCGGCCGCGGTCTGGCCGGCGACGTCGAGCACGACCGACGTCTCGCCGAGCGCGTCCTGGCCACCGGTGACGGCGTCGACGCGGAACTCGCGCAACCGCGCGTCGCTGCCGGTGGCGGAGTTGATCGCGCGGAAGATCGCGTCGATCGGGCCGTCGCCCGTGAACGAGCCCTCGGCGACCGTCCCGTCGGGCGTGCGGATGCCGACCGTCGCGTGCGGCGGGCGGCGCGACGAGGCCTCGACCTCGAACCACTCCATGTGGTAGCCGGGGATCTCCTCGCGCAGCTCGTCGTGGACGAGCGCCTCGAGGTCCATCGCCGTGACCTGCTTCTTCTTGTCGGCGATGTCCTTGAAGCGGGCGAACGCGGTCTTCAGCGCGCCGCCGTCGAGGTCGTAGCCCAGCTCCGCGAGCGCCTGCTTGAGCGCGTGGCGGCCGGAGTGCTTGCCGATCACGATCTGGTTGGCGTCGAGCCCGACGGTCGTCGCGTCCATGATCTCGAACGTCGTGCGCTCCTTCAACACGCCGTCCTGGTGGATGCCGGACTCGTGCGCGAAGGCGTTGCGGCCGACGATGGCCTTGTTCGGCTGGATCGGGTAGCCGGTGAGGCGCGACACGCGCCGCGACGTCCGCGAGATCTCCGTGGTCACGGCGCCCGTGCGGAACGGCGCCGCGTCGCCGCGGGTGTGGAGCAGCATGATCAGCTCCTCGAGCGACGCGTTCCCGGCCCGCTCGCCGATGCCGTTCACCGCGCACTCGACCTGCCGCGCCCCCGCCTGGAGCCCCGCGAAGGAGTTCGCGACCGCCAGCCCGAGGTCGTCGTGGCAGTGGACGCTCAGCACCACGTCGCGCAGGCCGGGCGTCAGCTCGTACAGGCGCGCGAGGTAGGCGCGGAACTCGTCGGGCATCGTGTAGCCGACGGTGTCGGGGATGTTGATCGTCGTCGCGCCCTCGTCGATCGCGATCTGCACGACCTCGGCGGTGAACTCGGGGTCCGCGCGCGTCGCGTCCATCGGCGAGAACTCGACGTCGTCGCACAGCGACTTCGCGTGGGCGACGGCCGCCCGCGCGCTGCCCCGGACGTCGTCGCGCGTCGAGCGCAGCTGGTGCTCGATGTGGATGTCCGAGGTGGAGATGAACGTGTGGATCCGCGGTCGCGCGGCGTCGCGAACCGCGTCCCACGCGCGCTCGCCGTCGGGCGCCTGGGCCCGCGCCAGCCCCGCGATGACGGGCCCCTCGACCTCCCGCGAGATCGCCTGCACGGCCTCGAAGTCGCCGGGCGAGGTGATCGGGAAGCCGGCCTCGATGACGTCGACCCCGAGCCGCGCGAGCTGGTGCGCGATCTCGAGCTTCTCCGCGGTGTTGAGCGAGATCCCCGGCGACTGCTCGCCGTCGCGCAGGGTCGTGTCGAAGAGGATGACCCGCTGGTCGTCGTGCATCGCAGCGCGAGTCTACGAGACGTGGTCAAACCCGCCGGTTTACGCAAGTTCGGTCCCTCGCGCGCGTTGAAGGGGTCATGCCCCTCGTACGCGTGCTGCTCCTCACCGCCCTTCTCGCCCTCGTCCCTGCCGCGCTGGCCATCGGCCATGCCCAGCAGGAGAACCCGGCCGTCGAGGAGAAGGGCTACCAGTGGGGCGAGGCGAACAGCCCCACCTTCTCCGCCGCGATGAAGAACATCCCGGAGCCCGCCACTCCCGACGGCCCGTGCACCGACTACGCGAAGCGGACGATGCCCGCGGCCGAGGGCCACGATCACGAGGCCATCGACCAGCACCGCTTCAAGTGCGAGATGGAGACGGTCGCCTTCGAGTCGATGGTCGAGCAGTTCACCGCGCGCCCGGACGTCGTCTTCGGCGAGATGGACATCAAGGGCGAC
>DASZDF010000443.1:0-1921 GCA_035942275.1 Solirubrobacteraceae bacterium
CGTCGGCGCCGGGCGCGGCCCCGGCGGGGGAGCCCGCCAAGGCCGAGGGCGATCCGCTCCTCAACGACGAGCCGGGCAGTCGCCAGGGCGCGGACGCCGAGCGCGGGGAGACCCCGCCGCAGCCGCCGTCCGGCGGCCGCCCGGGGATGACAAGCGGCGACCCACTCGGGTAGCCGAGGGACGCTAGTGTCCAGGGTCGTATGGCCCTGGGCACGATCCTCACCGCAATCGTCACACCGTTCGACGCCGACGGGCACGTCGACGAGGACGCGTTCGTCGGCGTGCACCAGCACGTCGTGCGGCTCGGGTCCGACGGCGTCGTCGCGTGCGGGACGACGGGCGAGGCCTCGACGCTCTCCGACGAGGAGCACCTGCGCGTCGTCGAGCTCGCCGTCTCGGAGAAGCCCGACGGCACGAGCGTGATCGCGGGCACGGGGTCCAACGACACGCGCCACGCGGTCGAGATGACCGAGCGGGCCACCGCCCTCGGCGTGGACGGGATCCTGTCGGTCACCCCGTACTACAACAAGCCGCCGCGCCGCGGGCTCGTCGCGCACTACCGCGCGATCGCCGCGGCGACCGACAAGCCGATCGTCCTCTACAACATCCCCCAGCGCACCGGGCTCGACATGCCGAACGACCTGCTCGCCGAGCTCGCGCAGATCGACGGCATCGAGGCGGTCAAGCAGGCCAACCATGCGAACCTCGCGCCGGTCGACGGCCTGCGCATCTACGCCGGCAACGACGACATGCTGGCCGACGTGCTCGACCTCGGCGAGGCCGGCGGCATCCTCACGGCGAGCCACCTCGTGGGCGACCGGATGAGGAGCATGGTCGACGCCTCGCCGGAGGAGCGGCGCGCGATCGAGGACGGGCTGCGGCCGCTCTACGAGGCGCTCGGGCGCCACCAGGCGGCGATCGCGCTCAAGGAAGCGCTCGAGCTGATCGGCGTGCGCGCGGGGCGACCTCGCCTGCCGTATGTCCCGCTCGACGACGGCGAGCGCGCCGAGCTGCGCGCCGCGCTCGAGCGCAACGGGTTGCTGGAACCGGCGCGCAGTTGAGCGGCCCCCTGCGCATCCTCCCCCTCGGCGGGCTGGGGGAGATCGGCAAGAACATGACCGTCCTCGAGTACGAGGACCGGCTCGTCGTCATCGACACGGGGCTGCGCTTCCCGACGGCGGAGATGCCGGGCGTCGACCTCGTGCTGCCCGACTTCACCTATCTGCGCGGGCGCTCGGAGGACATCGAGGCGATCGTCATCACCCACGCCCACGAGGATCACGTCGGCGCGCTCCCGTGGGTCCTGCGCGAGATGGACGACCCGCCGCCCGTCTACGGCGGCAAGCTCACGATGGCGATGGCGCGCTCGCGCCTCGACGAGCACAAGCTGCGCGACGTCGAGCTCGAGGACGTCGACGCGGGCGAGGTCATCGAGGCCGGCCCGTTCACGATCGAGACGATCCACATGACGCACTCGATCCCGGACGCCCGCGCCGTCGCGGTGACGACCGACCTCGGCACCGTCCTCGTCACCGGCGACTACAAGTTCGACCAGACGCCCGTCGACCAGCCCGGCCCCGACCTGTCGCGGCTCGCGCGCCTGGGCGACGACGGCCTGCTCGCGCTGTGCGGCGACTCCACGAACGCGGACCGCGCCGGCTGGTCGATCAGCGAGGCGACCGTCGGGCCGCACCTCCAGCAGGTCATCGAGCGCGCGCCCGGGCGAGTCATCGTCACGAGCTTCGCGTCCAACGTTCACCGGGTGCAGCAGGTCGTCCGGGCGGCGGCGGCGCTCGACCGGCGGGTCGCCCTCGTCGGCCGGTCGATGAAGAAGTACATGAACATCGCCAAGTCGCTCGGGCACATGGAGGTGCCCGAGGGCATCCTCGTCCAGCCACGGGAGATGGACCAGTTCCCCGAC
>DASZDF010000444.1:0-6025 GCA_035942275.1 Solirubrobacteraceae bacterium
GGCGAAGGGCAAGGCGAAGGGGAAGGCCAAGAAGCCGAAGAAGCCGAAGGTGTCGCTCAACTCGATCCAGCTCGGCATCGCCGACGAGAAGTCGGAGATGTTCACCGACCCGCTCTTCACGGCGCTCGGGCTGAAGATCGCGCGCCGGTCGGTCTCCTGGGACACCTTCGAGTACGACTGGCAGGTCGCCGAGCTCGAGGACTGGATGACGAAGGCCCGCGCCGCGCGCGTCCGCCCGCTCATCAGCTTCAACCGCTCGCGCGTGGGCGCCAAGCGCCACGTGATCCCGACGCGCGCGCAGTGGCTCAACGGCTTCCGCCTGTTCCGCGCGAGGTACCCGTGGGTAACGGACTTCGTCGCCTCCAACGAGTCGAACCACACGCCGCCCGGCTTCAAGTTCCCGAAGCTCGCAGCGCAGTACTACCTCGACATGAAGAAGGCCTGCCGGCACTGCAAGATCGCGGCGGCCACGATCAACGAGCGGCCGGAGAAGAAGTTCCTCGAGGGCTGGATCAAGCGCTTCATCAAGGCCGCGGGCCACCGCCCGAAGTACTGGGCCCTGCACAACTACTACGGCGCCAACACCTTCAGCCTCAAGGGGACGAACCGCTTCCTCAAGGCGACGAAGAGCGGCGAGGTCTGGATCACCGAGTCCGGCGGGCTCGTCAAGCGGCGCACCGGGAACTTCCCGGGCAAGCTGAAGATGAAGGAGGGCACCGCGCACGCCGTCCGCGCGTGGCGCTTCATCTTCGACAAGATGCTCACGGCCAGCCCGCGGATCAAGCGCGCGTACCTCTTCCACTGGAACGCGACCGGCACCGCGGACACCTGGGACTCCGGCCTCGTGGGCGCGGACGGCAAGCCGCGCGGCGGGCTGACGATCCTCCAGAAGCTGCTCGAGAAGACCCGGCGGTAGCATCGGCCGGGTGGCCGAAGCGCTCGTCGTCGTCGACTTCCAGAACGACTTCACCCCGGGCGGGGCGCTCGCCGTCCCGGCCGGGGACGAGATCGCGCCGCGCGTGCAGGAGCTGATCGACTCCGGCCGCTTCGACCTCGTCGTCGCGACCCGCGACTGGCATCCGCCGGACCACGGGTCCTTCGAGGAGCAGGGCGGTCCGTGGCCGCCGCACTGCGTCCAGGGCACGCTCGGCGCCGAGCTGCACGACGCGGTGCCGCGCGACAGCATTGACGTCGTCCTCGACAAGGGCCAGGACCCGGCGTCCGACGGGTACTCGGCGTTCGACGGCACCGAGTTCGGCGCGCTGCTGCGCGAGCGCGGGATCGACCGGCTGACGCTGGTCGGGCTCGCGACCGACTACTGCGTGAAGAACACCGCGCTCGACGCGCTGCGCGAGGGCTTCGAGGTCGAGGTCGACCGCGAGGGCGTGCGGGGGATCGACGTGAAGCCGGGCGACGTCGAGAGCGCGATCGCCGAGGTCACGGCCGCGGGCGGGCGCGTCGCGTGACCTCCTTCGGCATCTCCGTCGTGCCGGCCGCGGACGACCTGGACCGGGTCGTCAGGCTCGTCCGGCTCGCCGACGAGGGAGGGCTGGAGCTCGCCGGCGTGCAGGACCATCCCTACCAGCGCCGGTTCGTCGACACGTTCGCGCTCCTCGGCCACCTGCTCGACCGGACCGAGCGGATCAGCGTCTTCCCCGACGTCGCCAACCTCCCGCTCCGCCCGCCCGCGGTCCTGGCCAAGCACGCGGCGACGCTCGACCGCCTGAGCGCCGGTCGCTTCGAGCTCGGCCTCGGCGCCGGCGGGTTCTGGGACGCGATCGCCGCGATGGGCGGGCCGCGGCGCACGCCCGGCGAGTCGGTCGACGCGCTCAGCGAGGCCATCGACGTCATCCGCCTCGTGTGGAGCGACGACCGCTCCGCCCGCTACGCCGGCGAGCACTACCGCCTCGACGGGTACCACCCCGGTCCGCCGCCGGCGCACCCGATCGGGATCTGGCTCGGCGCCTACAAGCCGCGGATGCTGCGGCTCACCGGGGAGAAGGCGGACGGGTGGGTGCCGTCGCTGCGGGCCGAGTTCACGCCCGCCGTGCTGGGCGAGCTCGACAAGCGGGTGAGCGAGGCCGCCGTCGCGGCGGGGCGGGAGCCGAAGGACGTGCGGCGCATCTGGAACGTCATGGGCGGGGTGGCGGACGCGGCGCGGTTGACCTCCGACCTCGTCGAGTGGGCGTCCGAGCACGGCGCCGACACGTTCGTCGTGTGGCCGGAAGGGGAGGACCAGGAGGGACAGGTGGAGCGCCTCGCCGCCGAGGTGGCGCCCGCCGTCCGCGAAGCGATGGGAGAGAGGACGACATGACCACCCTCGACGGAGTCCACCACGTCACCGCGATCACCGGCGACGCTCCGCGCAACCTCGACTTCTACGTGCGCGTGATGGGGCTGCGCCTCGTCAAGAAGACGGTCAACCAGGACGACCCGACCGTCTACCACCTCTTCTACGGCGACGAGGAGGGCTCGCCGGGCTTCGACCTGACGTTCTTCGAGTACCCCGGCGCGCGCCGCGGCCGCCACGGCGACGGCATGGTCCACACCGTCGTCTTCCGCGTCGGCTCGTCCGACGCGATCGAGTTCTGGCAGGGCCGGCTCGAGGGCGAGGGCGTCGCGTCGCGGATCCTGGGCGACGGCGGGCTGCTGTTCGAGGACCCGGAGGGGCTGCGGCTCGAGCTGCGGGTGGAGGATGTCCCGGACCGGGCGCTCCCGGCGGTCGCCCCGGACGTCCCCGCCGAGCACGCGCTCGTCGGGTTCGCCGGCGTCCGCGCCTACTCGGCCGCGCCGGAGGACAGCGCGGACCTGCTCGAGAACGGGCTCGGCTTCCGGCGCGCGGGCGACGGTCGCTGGGAGGCGCGCGGCGACCTGCGCGGCGGCTGGATCCAGTACGAGCCGCCGCCGGCCGAGGGCGGGATCCAGGGCGCGGGGACCGTGCACCACGTCGCGTGGGCGATGCCGCTCGGCGACGAGGAGGCGTGGCAGTCGCGTGTGACGCAGGCGGGCGCGCGGGCCACGCCGGTCATCGACCGCTTCTACTTCCGCTCCGTGTACTTCCGCGAGCCGAGCGGCGTGCTGTTCGAGCTGGCGACGATGGGGCCGGGGTTCGCGGTCGACGAGGACGCCGACCGGCTCGGCGAGAAGCTCGCGCTGCCGCCGTTCCTCGAGCCGAACCGTGCGCGGATCGAGGCGGCCGTCACGCCGCTACCGCCCGTCGACAGCCTCCGGCGTCAGCCCGTCGAGCCCTCGTAGGGTCACCGCGGCGAACGCGAGCGCGTCGTCGCCCGGCGGGAAGTGCGGGTTGGGGAGCGCGACGACGCGCATCCCGGCCGCGTGGGCGGAGCGGATGCCGTTCTCCGAGTCCTCGATCGCCACGGCTCGCGCCGGGTCGACGGCCAGGCGGCGGGCCGCTTCGAGGTAGACGTCGGGCGCCGGCTTGCCGCGGGCGACCTCCTCGGAGGAGACCGTCGTGACGAAGCGGTCCCTCACGCCGAGCGCGTCGAGGACGGTGTCGATCACCACGCGGTTCGAGGACGAGGCGAGGCCGAGCGGCCAGCGCGCGGCGATGCGCTCGACGGCGTCGCGGGCGCCGGGCAGGAACGGCGGGTCGCGCTCGTACGCGGCGAGGAGCTTCCCGACGACCGCCTCGTCGATCGCCGGCGGCTCGAGCGGGACCTTCAGCTCGTCGCGCATGTACAGCGACCACTCCGTCGAGCTCATGCCGAGCATGTCCCGCGAGGCGGTGGCGGTCCACGCGCCGCCACGCTCGTCGACCAGCTCGCGCTTGGCGCGGTCCCACACCTGCTCGGAGTCGAGCAGCACGCCGTCGAGGTCGAAGACGACGGCGTCGACCGGCATTCGCCGAGCGCCTCCTCGGCGGCGCGGACGTCCTCGTCGAGGCGCGCGAGCTCGTCCTCGGCCGTCTCGAGCTCGGCCCGCCGCCGGTCGACCCGCTCCGCCGCGGCGTCGCGCGCTTTCAGCGCACGGTCGAGCGTGCGCTGAGCGACGGCCCGCGCCCGCTCGCGCTCCCGCGCCTCCCGCCGCTCCTCCTCCTTCGCGACCCGCTCCTCCGCCGCGCGAGCAGCCCGCTCCTCGCTGTCGCGCCGCTCCGCTCCCGCGGACCCGCCGCCCTTCGCCGCGGCCGGAGCGTCGCGCGCCGGGGGATCCGGAGCGTCTCGCTCTGGCGCGCCGCGAGCGGGGCGCTTGTCGGGGACCGCGGGGAGCGCCCCGAGCCCCGCGAGCCGCAGTGGCCGCGCGAGCCGGCCGCGCTCGACGTCCGGCCGCGCCACGGGGTCGACGGCCGCCGCGTGCAGCGTCTCGATGACCGCCTGCACCGCCTGCTCGCCGAGGAACGAGCCGCGCGCGGTGAGCATCCCGCGAGCGGCGTCCGCGAGCGGCGCCAGCGCCTCGCGCTGCGCGGCGATCGCCTCACGCAGGTCGCCGCCGCTCGCCCGCCCCGCCACCGCGCGCTCCTGCACGCCGAGCACGGAGTCGCCGGCCTCCCACAGCGCCTGCGCCGCCTTCGGCTGGCTGCGCACGACCTGGTTGACCGCCCACGCGGCGAGCGCCGGCTTCGGCAGCTTGGCGACGACGCCCGCCTCCGCGCGCCGCCCCGACCCGCGCAGCTCCTTGGCCAGCGCGTCGCGCTGCGCGATGAACTGCTCGAGCGGGAGGCAGTAGAGCTCGTCGACGCGCTCGTCGACCTCGTCCGGAAGCTCGCTCACACGCCGCCCCGGACGACCCGCCACTCGCCGTCGACCCGCGTCAGCTCGGCAGCGCCGTCGAGCCCCTTGACGGCGACCTCCGCCTTGTCGCCCGTGATCGAGACCTCCCGGAACACGGGGTTCAGCAGCGCGGACTTGCGCCCCGGGGCGAGATCCGCCGACAGCTCGGCCACCGCCTCCTCGCAGGACAGGCCGCCGTCCCCGGGGAACGCCGCGGTCACGGTCTCGACGACCTCGTCGCGCGCGGCCTCCGTGAGCTGCGCGCACGCGCGCTCGCCGTTCGCGGCGGCGATGCCGGTCAGGTAGTCGCGCAGCACCTTCCGGACCGCCTCCTCCTCGTTCCCGCCCCCGCCGCCGCACCCCGCGGCGAGGAGGCAGGCCAACGCGAGGAGAGCGGGCGCACGCCGCATCTGGCGGAGCGTAGGGAAAACCCCACACCCGCGCCGGGAGCGCCGCGCCACAATCAGGCGCGTGCGCACGAGGGTGCTCATCGTCGACGACCACGCGCGGTTTCGCCGCAGCGCGCGCCGCCTGCTCGAGCTCGAGGGCTACGAGGTCGTCGGCGAGGCGGCCGACGGCTCGTCCGCGATCGCGGCGGCCGCGGAGCTGCGCCCGGACGTCGTCCTGCTCGACGTCAACCTGCCCGACACCACCGGGTTCGACGTGGCCGACCGCCTGCGCGGGACCGGCCCGCGCGTGATCCTCACGTCCGACCGCGACCCGAGCGAGATCGCGCCGTTCGCGGCGCAGGCGGGCGCGTGCGGGTTCGTGCCGAAGGGCGCGCTGAGCGGCGCGGAGCTCGCGCGCGTGCTCGCCTGACTTGCTCCCGCCCGCGAATGGGAAGAGGATCGCCAAGTGGCGATCGGCGACCCACCCGCATCGGAGGCGCTGCACCGGGCGGTCCTGGACAGCGCGCTCGACTGCATCGTCACGATCGACGGCGACGGCTGCATCGTCGAGTTCAACCCCGCCGCGGAGCGCACCTTCGGCTGGGCGGAGGAGGAGGTCACGGGCCGGCCGATGGTCGAGGTCATCGTCCCGCCGCACCTGCGCGGGCCGCACCGCGAGGGGTTCGCGCGCTACCTGCGCGGCGGCGAGCCGCGGATCCTCGACCGCCGCGTGGAGGTGGAGGCCGTCCGCCGCGACGGGACGCTCTTCCCCGTCGAGCTCGCGATCACGCGGATCGCGCTCGAGGGGCCGATGTTCCTCACCGGCCACATCCGGGACATCACCGAGCGCAAGGAGGGCGAGGAGGAGCTGCGCCGCTCGCGCGCCCGCCTCGTCGAGGCCGCCGACGC
>DASZDF010000445.1:0-7193 GCA_035942275.1 Solirubrobacteraceae bacterium
CTCTCGGGCGAGATCCACACCGACTGGCGCGAGCGCATCGAGCAGGGTGCGGCAGAGGCCGGCCTGGACCTGCGGTTCACGGCGCCGGTGACCGACCACGCCGCCTCCGACGCGGCCGGCACGGCGATCTTCGGCGAGCAGGAGAGCTCGTTCTGGAACGACCACCTGGGCGCCGGCGTCAACGCGGTCCGGACGCGCACGCTGATCGAGAGCGCAGACGTCGTGGTGGTCCGCTTCGGCGAGCAGTACCGGCAGTGGAACGCGGCGTTCGACGCGGGCTACGCCGCGGCGCTCGGCAAGCCGCTGATCACGCTGCACCCGCCCGAGCACGATCACGCGCTCAAGGAGGTCGACCGTGCGGCGCTTGCCGTGGCGCGCGAACCCGAGCAGGTGGTCGAGGTCCTCCGGTACGCGGTCGCAGGGTCGGCGGACTAGCGCCGCCCCACGCGGCTGACGGCAGTGGGGTCCTCCCCCGCGCGCGATGGGGTCATCGCCGAATGGTCCGCACGCGTCTCGTGAGCGACGGTTGGCTCATGCACGAACACAACCCAGCACCTCTCGACGCGTCGATCCCCACACTGCTCCTCGTGTCCCTCGTCGGCGTGTTGCTGGCGGTGGTCGGCATCATCGCCGTGGGGCAGACGTCCGCGACCGCGACCTTGTTCGTGGCGATCGTCGTGCTGCTGGCCGGGACGGCGGTCGTGACGCGGACCATCGGAAGGCAGCTCGACGACGAGGATGGTCTCCCCGCCGACCGGGAGGCTCCGGTCGACGGGAAACAGCCCGCGTCGTGATGACGCGAGTGTCCGCTCGGAGGCTCCGCCGCCGAAGCTGTCACACCACGAGCCGCTGATCGTCCGCGGCGACGATCTCGAACCGACGGCGCCCGCCGGGGGCGTCGACCTCTACGACGTCTCCTGCGACGCGCCCGAGCAGGGCGGCGCCCACCGGCGACTCGACGGAGATGCGGCGCGAGGACGGGTCCGACTCGGCCGCGCCCACGAGCTGGTGGTCGGTCGTGGCGCCGCCGCCGGTTCGCAGCCGCACGTACGCGCCGATGCCGATCGTGCCATCGGGCGCCGGTTCCACGATCCGTGCCTCCGCGAGGCGCCGGCGCAGCTCGGAGATGCGCTGCTCGAGCAGCGCGCGCTCCTCGAGCGCCTCGGCGACGCCGGCGTTCTCGCCCGGCTCGCCGCCGTCCTCGCGAGCTTCGCGCAGCCATTCGGCGAGCGCCCGGCGCTGGACGGTGACGAGCTCGTCCAGCTCCGCCTGAAGGCGCTCGTACCCGTCGCGCGTCATCGAACCGAAACCACCGACTGGGGCTGACACGGCCTCTCCCTCGCTCGACTACGGACGACGCCGCGCTAGGGGAGCGCGGCGTCGGGGAGAGGATCGCCCGGCGGCGGGCGCGAGCCCATGCGGTCTGCGCCCCATCTTCGCCGGGGCGTCAGCCCGGTGTGCGCGCCCGCGTGAGGCCGGCGCCGGTCAGCGCGCGCGAGGTGCGCGTGCGCGCCGCGGCCGCAAGGTCGCGCGCGTCGCGCAGGCTGCGGTGCAGGTGCGAGAAACCGCTCCGCATGCGCGCGTGCCGCTCGTGCCATTCGGCGTCCGTGTCGATGCCGCGCTCGCTGACGGCCTGATGCGTCACGCGCTCCAGCGCCGCCGAGGTGTCGACCATCTCGTCGAGGGCGGTCTCGAAGCAGCTCAGGACGGCGGGTGCGGCGCGAGCGACGTCGGCCGCGGCGGCTGCGCGACGCATCGCCGTCGCTGCTTCGACGAGCTCGCAACCTCGGTCGTACAGCTCGTTGACGGGGTCACGTGCGTTCTCGATCGTTGCCATGCACGGAGCGTGCGCCCATTCGGCCGACGCACAATGGGGTCGGGGATGTACCGCGCGAGCGCGCGGAGGTGCCACGCTCTAGGGATGCGAGCGCGGCTCGAGGCGATGCCTCTCCTCTGGCGGGTCTTCCTGACCAACGCCGTCGTGCTCGCGATCGCGACCGCGGTCCTGGCGCTCGCCCCGATCACCGTCTCGATTCCGATCGCCCTGACGGAGCTGATCGTCCTGATCGTCGGCATGCTCGCCCTGCTCGTCGTCGATCTGATGCTCCTTCGCCCGGCGTTCGACCCACTGCACCGCGTGGCGCAGGCGATGCGGGAGATCGACCCGCTCCGCCCGGGCCGCCGCGCCCCGATCGCGGGTGGTCCCGACGTGCGTTCGCTCGCCCGCACCTTCAACGAGATGCTCGACCGCCTGGAGAACGAGCGGCGCGAGAGCGCACGGCAGGCGCTCCTGGTGCAGGAGGGGGAGCGCCAGCGCGTGGCGCGCGAGCTCCACGACGAGGTCGGCCAGACGCTGACGGCGATGATGCTCCAGATCGAGAGCCTGGGAACGAAGATCCCGACCGAGCTGCGCGAGGAGCTCGACGAGCTGCGCGAGACGACCCGGCTCGGGGCAGAGGACGTGCGCCGCATCGCCGTGCGCCTCCGGCCGGAGACGCTCGAGGACCTCGGCCTCCAGAGCGCGCTCTCCTCGCTGGCGACGTCGTTCGGCGAGCACGCCGGGGTTCGCGTCGAGCGCCGGCTCGAGCGCATCCCGCCGCTGTCCCCGGAGCAGGAGCTCGTGATCTACCGCGTGGCGCAGGAGGCCCTGACGAACGTGGCCCGGCACGCGCAGGCCACGAGCACCGAGCTCTGCCTCGCCCGTGCCAACGGCGAGGTCACCCTGCGCGTCCGTGACGACGGCCGCGGGCTTTCGCCGTCCGACGCGTCGTCCTCCACCGGCATCCGCGGCATGCGCGAGCGCGCGATGCTCATCGGCGCCGAGCTGTCGATCGGGCCGGCCGACGCCGGCGGCACCGAGGTCGTCCTCCGTGTCCCGGTGGAGTCTCGATGGCCGTCCCGCTGAAGAGCCGCGTCCTGCTCGCGGACGACCACCCGATCGTCCTGCGCGGGCTCCGCCTGGTCCTCGACCAGCTGCCCGACTTCGAGGTCGTCGCGGAGGCGAGCGACGGCGCCGAGGCCGTCGAGCGCGCCCTGTCGGACGACGTCGACCTCGCGATCCTCGACGTGTCGATGCCCCGGATGACCGGGCTCCAGGCGGCGCGCGAGATCACGCAACGCAAGCCCGAGGTCCGGGTCCTCATGCTGTCCATGCACGAGAACGAGGAGTACCTGTTCGAAGCGCTCGCGGTCGGCGCGTCGGGCTACGTCCTGAAGACCGCGGTCGACCGCGACCTCGTCAACGCGTGCCGCGCGGCGATGCGGGGCGAGCCGTTCCTGTATCCCGGCGCTGTCCGCGCGCTGATCCGCGAGCACCTCGACCGCGCCCGCCGCGGCGAGCCGGCGCGGACCGATCCGCTCACCCCGCGCGAGCTCGAGATCGTGAAGCTCATCGCCGAGGCGCACACGAACGACGAGATCGCCGAGATGCTCGTGATCAGCAAGAAGACGGTGGAGCGCCACCGGGCGAACATCCTGGAGAAGCTCGGCATGAGCGATCGCGTGGAGCTGACGCGCTACGCCATCCGGCGCGGCCTGGTCCAGCCCTGAAGGGTCAGGAGACGTCTCGTCGCTCGACCACCTCGAGTTGCTCCGTGACGTACGGATCGACGTGTCGCCCGTGCACCCACCAGTTGACGAGCCACAGCAGCAGACCGAGCACGATCAGGCCGCCCGCGCGCGCGAACGTCTCCATGTCCTTTGTCGTCATGAGCGCGACGGAGACGACGGCGCCGATCGCCGGGATCGCCGTGGGCGCGCGGAAGTGCTCGTGCGGCACGTCGTCGCGGCGCAGCACCAGCACCGCGATGTTGACGGCGGTGAAGACGAGCAGGAGCAGCAGGACGGTCGTGTCCGCCAGGTCGCCGAGGTCGCCCGAGACGATGAGGATCATCGCCAGCGCGGTGGTGGCGCCGATCGCCACCCACGGTGTCTGCCGCGTCGGGTGGACGCGCCCGAGGGCCGGCGGGAGGATCCGCTCGCGCGACATGCCGTAGACGAGCCGCGACGCCATGATCATGTTGATGAGCGCGCCGTTCGCGAGCGCGAACAGCGCGATCGCGGAGAAGAGCTTCGTCGGCAGGTTCAGCGGGCCGATCTGCACGACCTCGAGCAGCGGCCCCGATGAGCCGGCGAGCCGGTCCGTCGGAACGACGATCGAGGCGACCACGGTGACGAGCAGGTAGACGGCGCCCGCGATGAGGAGCCCGCCGAAGATCGCCCTCGGGTAGTTGCGGCTGGGGTTCTCGGCCTCCTCGGCGAGGTTCACCGAGTCCTCGAAGCCGATCAGCGCGAAGAACGCGAGGCCCGCGCCGCCCATGATCGCGAGGAGGACGGTCTCGCCCTCCTTGAAGTCGAGCGCGCGGCCGGCGTCGACGCTCCCCCCGCCCTCCCCGATCGCGGCGAGTCCGACGATGACGACGAGCAGGAGGCCGACCAGCTCGATCGAGGTCAGGACGACGTTGAGCCGGACGCTCTCGGCGATGCCCCGGAAGTTCACGAGCGCGACGACCGTGATGAAGAGCAGCGCGACGAGCACCGTCGGTACGTCGACGAACACGGAGAGGTAGTCGCCGCCGAACGCGCGCGACAGGGTCGCCGCCGACGTGAGACCCGAGCACATGACGGTGAACGCGACGAGGAAGGTGAACAGCGGCTGCCGCCACGCCTTGTTGACGTAGAGGGCGGCCCCGGCGGCCTGCGGGTACTTCGTGACCAGCTCCGAGTAGGCGAACGCCGTGAAGAGCGCAAGGGTGAGCGCGAGCAGAAACGCCGTCCAGATCGCGCCGCCGACGCGACCGCCGACCTCCCCGACCAGCGCGTAGATCCCGGCCCCCAGCACGTCGCCGACGACGAGCAGCAGGAGGAGGTTGCGCGAGATCGCGCGCTTCAGCGGGATGTCGGCTTCCGGGCGGGCGGGGCTCGTCGATGGCTTGCTCACGGTGTCTGCCTCTACCCGGCCGGCTGGTCGCGAACGCCGCGCGCGAACGACGGAGGGAGGCGCCGTGGCGCCTCCCTCCGATCCTTCCGCGATTGTCGCTGGCTACACGCCGCGGTGCACCTGGAGGTTCCCGCCGCCGAGCACGCCGGCCGCCACGAACCCGGCGTCGGTCGTGATCTCGATGCGGTCCGACGTCCCGGGCTCGCCGTCGTCCGTCAGCTCGATCCGGTAGCGCGTCGCGACGCCGTCCTGCGTCGCGCTGCCGACGAAGACCGCGCGGTCGTTTGTGGGCGACTGGAAGTAGCCGTCGACCGTCAGGCACTTGATCTTCGTCTGGCCGACGGTGACGACGCAGTTGCCGGCCATCGCCCCGTCCACGCTCTTGGCACTCGACGAGAAGTTGACCTTCCCGTTCGCGGTCGTCAGCCAGCCGCCGCCGCTCGACTTGCCGTCGCTCGAGTCGAACGTCCCGTCGCAGGCGTCGCCGACGCCGTCGTAGTCGTCGTCGCGCTGATCCGGGTTCGCCGTGAACCGGCAGTTGTCGCCGTCGTCGTTCACGCCGTCGTTGTCGTCGTCGGCGTCGCAGGCGTCACCCTGCGCGTCGGCGTCGTTGTCCTCCTGGCCGGGGTTCGCGACGGTGTCGCAGTTGTCGACCGAGTCCACGACGCCGTCACCGTCGGTGTCGGGGTCCGCCCTGCCGCAGACCGGCACCTCGACCTCGGCGAAGGGCACCCACATCCAGACGCTGCGGTCGAAGTGGCGCCCCTTGACCCACAGCGTGTCGGGCAGCGCGGAGCCGTAGTAGAAGGCGAGGTTGAACGAGAAGGTGCCGTTGCCCTGCCCGTCCATCTCGGGGGACTCGCCCCCGTAGTGCGTCCAGTCGTCGCCGGAGTTGCGGTCGGCGCTGACGAAGAAGGACGTCGAGCCGGTCGGCGCTCCCGTGAAGCTGCCCGACACGTGGCCGCCGCCGGTCGTCGGGCTGCCGGCGTCGATGCAGTCCTGGTCGACGGTGATCGTCGCGGCCTGCGCCGAAGTGGCGGCGGCGAGCGTGAGGGCGAGGGTCGCGAGGAGGAGGCGCAGCGGGCGCCGGGCGCGACGAGGCGAGGGGGGACGGCTGGTCCGGTGGTGCATCGAGCTCCCTTCGGGGCGGGCAGGGGCGAGTGGCGCCGCTCCTTCTGACCGCGAGCGGCCGGTACCCCGGAGCGGCGCACCTGAATGAGGTCCGACCATCGCTCATCCGTCCGGTGCTTCGCATCAGCAACCGTTACTGATCTTTGGGCTTCAGCCGGGTCGCCCGAGCAGGTCGAGGGTGCGCCGCGACCGCTTGCGCTAGCGCCGCTCCCAGCGGAAGAAGGTCAGCAGGTTGCCATCGCGATCGACGGCGGCGAACTCGCGGGTGCCGAAGTCCGTGGACGCCACGCCGCCGAGCGAGGCCTCGTGAAGCACGTCCCGTTCCTTGACCTCGTCGAACAACGCGTCGACGTCCGCGGCCTCGATCCGGCAGCTCGCGGTTCCCGCCAAGAAGGACTCGGCGCCTGAGCAGATAGGCCCGCCGCCCAGGTCCGCCCGCGTGCGCCATCCCTCGTCCGTCGCGCCCCAGAGGTGCAGGACCGCGTCGTCCCGCTTGAGGACGGCGAAGTCGCCGGCTTCGTGAAGCGCCTCGAAGCCGAGCCGGTCGCGGTAGTGCGCCACCGCCGCGTGCACGTCGCGCACGGGCAGGGCCGGGATCGTCCTGCCGAGGCCTGCCGGCGCGCGGCGGTCGAGGGCCGACATGGGGCGCAGTCTCGCAGCTCCAAGCGCCGCGGCCCGCGTCTGGGTGATCATGGCAAGGCCCGTCGTCGGGTAGGGGTCGACCCATGTCATCGGACGTCGTGGAGGATCCCGTCTCCCGGCTGCGCTTCGGGTTCGACCGCCGAGGCGACGTGTTGCACGTGGACGTCTGGGCCGAGCCCGGGGCGCAGGTGGCCGAGCACGTGCACCCGCCGGCCGAGGAACGGTTCCACGTGCTCGAGGGCGACGTCCTCTTCCGCGTCGACGGGCGCGATGTCCCCGCCGGCAGCGGCGCGCGCGTGACCGTGCCGGCCGGCGTACGGCATGCGTTCTCCAACCCGGGCCCGGGCGCTGCGCGCTTCGCGGTGGAGCTCGAGCCGGATCTCGGGTTCGAGCCCTTCTTCCGCGACAGCGCGGCGCTCGCTCGCTCGGGCGCGTTCTCCAAGGCCGGGCGCCCGCGCGGGTGGAGCGGGCTCCTGGCCTC
>DASZDF010000446.1:0-3916 GCA_035942275.1 Solirubrobacteraceae bacterium
CTGGACCACCTGGACCTCAACAGCTTCCCGGTCGACATGGCCGCGACCAACCTCCTCGCGCCCGCCGCCGCCCGCCGCTACGAGGCCTGCCCGGTCGCGTACGTCGACGAGCGCGTCCTGCTCGTCGCCATGGCCGACCCGGCCAACGTCCTGGCCATCGACGACATCGCGATCATGACCGGGCTCGAGGTCCGCGCCGCCGTGGCCAGCCGCGAGGACATCGCCCAGCTCATCAGCCGCATCACCCGCCTCGACGACGTGGTCGCCTCGACCAGCTTCGAGACCGAGGAGGAGGAGGGCAACGGCCCGGCCGAGGTCGTCGACCTCCGCGAGTCGGCCGACGACGCCCCGGTCATCAAGCTCGTCAACCAGATCGTCGCGCAGGCGGTCGAGCAGGGGGCGTCCGACGTCCACCTCGAGCCCGAGGGCTCGGACATGCGCGTGCGCTTCCGCATCGACGGCGTCCTCATCGAGCCGACCTCCATCCCGCGCCGGATGCTCAACGGCGTCGTCAGCCGCGTGAAGATCATGGCCGACCTCGACATCGCCGAGCGCCGCGTGCCGCAGGACGGCCGCGTCGGCCTGACGATCGACGGCCACCACGTCGACCTCCGCGTCGTCACGCTGCCCAGCGTCCACGGCGAGTCGATCGTGATGCGGATCCTGGACAAGGACTCCGTGATCATGAACCTCGACCGCCTCGGCATGGGCGAGAGCGACGAGGAGCGGTTCAAGAAGGCGTTCACGCAGGCGTACGGCGCGGTGCTCGTCACCGGCCCGACCGGCTCCGGCAAGTCGACCACGCTCTACGCCGCGCTCGGCGTCATCAACACGCCCGAGAAGAACATCATCACGATCGAGGACCCGGTCGAGTACCAGGTCGGCGGGATCACGCAGGTCCAGGTCAACACGAAGGCCGGCCTCACGTTCGCCAGCGGCCTGCGCGCCATGATGCGCGCCGATCCCGACGTGATCATGGTCGGCGAGGTCCGCGACCGCGAGACCGCGCAGATCGCCGTCGAGTCGGCGCTGACCGGCCACCTCGTCCTCTCCACGCTGCACACCAACGACGCCCCCGGCGCCGTGACCCGCCTGATCGAGATGGGCATCGAGCCGTTCCTCGTCTCGAGCGCGATCGACTGCGTCGTCGCCCAGCGGCTGGCGCGGACCCTGTGCGACAACTGCAAGCGCCCCGTGACCCTCAACGCCGAGGTCCTGCTCGACCACGGCTACAAGGACGTCTTCGACGACATCGAGGGCTTCGAGGCCGCCGGCTGCAACCGCTGCGGCGGCTCCGGCTACAAGGGGCGCCTCGGCCTCTACGAGGTCATGAGCGTGACCGACGAGATCCGCAACCTCGCCGTCGAGCGTGCGAGCGCCGACCGGATCGCCGAGGTCGCCGTCAAGCAGGGCATGCGCCGCCTGCGCGAGGACGGCCTCGCGAAGGTCGCGGCCGGGAGGACCTCGATCGCCGAGGTCGCCCGCGTCACCGGCACCGCGTAGGACGCCGCGCTAGAGGCGCCGGATCACGCGCGCCGGGTTGCCGGCGACGACCGTGCGCGGCGCCACGTCGCGGTTGACGACCGCGCCCGCGCCGACGACCGCCTCCTCGCCGACGGTGACGCCGGGGAGGACGAGCACGCCGGAACCCAGCCACGCGCCGTCCCCGATCGTGACGGGGCGCGCGAGCTCCCACCCCGCGCGGCGCTCCGCCGCGTCGAGCGGATGCGTGGCGGCGATGAGCTGGCAGCCGGACGCGATGAGGACGTCCTCGCCGACGGTGACCGGCGCGCAGTCGAGGATCATCGTGCCCCAGTTCATGAAGCTGCGCGCGCCGACCGAGATGTTCGTGCCGTAGTCGCAGTGCAGCGGCGCGAGGATCTCCGCGCCCTCGCCGAGCGAGCCGAGCAGCTCGCCCAGGGCCGCAGCGTCGCCGCCGTTGAACCGGGCGCAGAGCGCCGTCGACCGCGCGCGCTCGGCGGCCAGCTCGGGGTCGGAGGCGAGGTACGGCTCGCCTCGCAGCATCCGCTCCTTGTGCGATCGCACCGCGATGACGCTACAGGCGTAGTGTGGCTCCATGCACCGCGCGTTCCTCCCGCTGGTCGCGCTCGCGCTGGTGCTCCCCGCGACGGCGGGCGCCGCGACCGTCACCCGCGAGTGCGACTTCCAGGACTGCGCGCTCCCGCCCGTGATCGTCACCGCGCCGCCCGGCGAGCGCAACGACATCGCGTTCACCCGCTCGGCCGGGCACATCACCGTCCGCGACACCGGCACGCCCCTCGTCGTCGGGGACGGTTGCGTGCGGCTCGCCACCGACGCCGTGCGCTGCCGCGCGGTGTTCCGCGATCCCGCGAAGGCCGAGGAGCAGCGGGTCCTGGTCAAGGCGGGCGACGGCGACGACCGCATCTCCGGCGAGGGGCTCGTGCCCGGCGGCAACGTGACCGTCCGCTTCGAGGGCGGCGACGGCGACGACGTGCTGTCCACCGGCGACTTCGCGACGCGGCCCCAGGACCCGGGGAACGCACTGCTCGGCGGGGCCGGCGAGGACACCCTCACGGGCAGCGCCCGCCCGGACGGCCTCGTGGGCGGCCCGGGGAACGACATCCTCCTCGGCCGCGGGGGCGACGACTTCCTCGCCGGCGATCCCGGCGACGAGATCGGCGACGACGTGATCGACGGCGGCGAGGGGAGCGACCTCGCCGACTACCGCGACCGGACCGTCGCGGTCGACGTCGACCTCGCCGACGAGCTCCCCGACGGCTCGGCGGGCGAGGCGGACCGGCTGATCGGCGTCGAGGACGTCGTCGCCGACAAGGCGCCCGGCACCCTGAGCGGCGACGCGCAGGACAACGAGCTGCACGCGGCGGGTGTTGGCGGCCGCGCGATCGGCCACGAGGGGAACGACCGGCTCAGCGGCGCGAGCGTCGACGGCGGCCCGGGCGACGACGACCTGCTCCCCAGCGGCGCGTTCGAGTGCGGCGACGGCGTCGACCGCGTCTTCCGGCGCCGGAAGCTGGCGCCGCTGCTGCCGGCCGACTGCGAGCGCGCGGTGCTCAGCGGGCTGGTCGTCGACGTCGCGGGGATCGAGCGCGTCGGCCGCGGGGTGCGCATGCGCGTCGAGCTCACGGAGCACATTCGCGGCGCCATCCTCCTCAAGGCGGCGAGCAGGACGATCGGCCGGCGCCACGCGCCGGTCGCCCACGCGCCCCGTACCGTGACCGTGCCGCTCGCGCGCGGCCGCCGACGGGTCCCGCCGCGGCTGAACGTGGTCTACGACCCGTCCTCCGTCGGCCTGCCGACGCAGGGCGTCGAGGTCGCCGTGCGCTAGGCGTCGCGGGGGCTCGCCTCGGCGGCGGCGGTGCTGCCGTCGAGCGTCGGCTCCGCGCCCACCTCCGCGGCGGGCGGCTTGCGGTCGAAGCCGGCGGCCCGGTAGGCGTCCATCTCGTCGAGCGTCTCGTGCTCGAGCAGCTCCCGCGCGAGGTTCTCGAGCCGGTCGCGGTTCTCGCGCAGCCGGTTCAGGGCCGACTCGTAGCACTCGTCGACGATCTTGCGGACCTCCTCGTCGACCAGCTCGCGGGTGGCCTCCGACGGCCCGCCGTTCGTGCCCGGGAAGAACATCGGCTCGTCGTTCGGGCCGGGGAGGACCGAGACGAGCCCGATCCGATCCGACATGCCCCAGCGGCCGACCATCTGGCGGGCGATCGCCGTGACGTGCTCGAGGTCGGACTCGGCGCCCGTCGTGACGTTGCCGTACACGAGCTGCTCCGCCGCGCGGCCGCCGAGCGCGCCGACGATCCGCCCGCGCAGGTACTTGGCGTCGTAGCCGTAGCGGTCGGCCTCCGGCGACTGGAAGGTGACGCCGAGCGCGCGCCCGCGCGGCACGATCGACACCTTGCGCACGGGGTCGGCCCCCTCC
>DASZDF010000447.1:0-3324 GCA_035942275.1 Solirubrobacteraceae bacterium
GTGTTGCCGCTCGTGGGCTCGACGATCGTGCCGCCGGGCTTGAGCCGGCCGTCGCGCTCGGCCGCCTCGATGAGCGACACCGCGACGCGATCCTTGATCGACCCGCCGGGGTTGAGCGCCTCGACCTTGGCGACGATATGCGGCTTGACGCCGGCCCCGACGTGCGGGAGGCGGACCAGCGGCGTGTCACCGATCGCGTCGAGGATCGAGGGGAGGATCTTCGTGGTCTGTCCCGTGGCCGCGCTCATGCGCCGAGTGTACGACTGATGCGGCCATCTGTCGTCAGCTCCGAATATCGTGCGAGAATCCCGCGGTATGCCGAACATGTTTCAGCTTGACGACGTGGACCGGGCGATTCTCGAACACCTGAGCGTCGACGCCCGGCTCCCGAACAACCGCCTCGCCGAGCGCGTCGGCCTGGCGCCCTCGACGTGCCTGGCCCGCGTGCGCGCCCTGCGCGAGGCCGGCGTCGTGCGCGGCTTCCACGCCGAGATCGACCTCGGCGCCCTCGGCCGCCCGCTCCAGGCGATGATCGCGGTCCGCCTCGCCGTCCACGCGCGCGAGCAGATCGACGACTTCACCGACCACGTCAGCGCGCTGCCCGGGGTGCTCAGCATCTTCCACATGACGGGGCAGACCGACTACCTCGTCTGGGTCGCGGCCGCGGACGCCCAGGACCTCCGCGAGTTCGTCGTCGACCACCTCGCGACCCACCCCGCGACCGCCCACGCGGAGACGTCGCTGATCTACGAGCACCGGCGCGGACCGGGTATCTGGGGCGCCGCCGACCCGGCGCACTAGCGCCGGTTACGCGTTCCAGCCCACGTCGTCGCCGGTGTCCAGCTTGCTCCAGAAGGTCACCGTCGGCTCGCCGGTCACCCCCGCGGCCTGCATGACGGGGCCGATGTGCTCCTGCGCCTCCCCGAAGAACGCCTCGAAGTTCTCGGGCGCGGGCCACTCGTCGATGGCCATGAACTCGCCGTCGGCGCCGTAGAACCGGTGCGCGATCAGATCGTGGCGCTTCGCGATCTCGAGGATCCGCTCGAGTGTGTCGGGGTGCTCGCGCGCCGCCGCCTCGAACTTCGCCGGGTCGCCCTGCACGCGCATGGTCATGATCACGGACATCCGGACTCTCCTTCGTGGGGGACCCCTGCACAGCCGATTCGACCAGGCCTCACGGGCCGCGTCAACGCGTCGACGTCAGCGTCCGCTCAGCGCCGACGGCGCCGGACCCGCAGCGCGACGATCGCGAGGTCGTCGCGCGGCCGGCCGCCGCTGGCGGCCAGCACCGCCGCCTCGATCCGCTGGACGACACGCGTCGGCGACTCGCCCGCGAGCTCGCTCAGCAGCGACCGCAGCCGGCCCTCGCCGAACACGCCCGACGGCCCCCGCGCCTCGACCACGCCGTCCGTGTAGAGCACGAGCAGCTCCCCCGGCGCGATCCGGTCGGCCGAGTCGGTGCCGACATGCCCCTCGTCCACGCCGAGCAGCTGCCCGAACCGGCCGACCTCGCGCACGGCTCCGTCCGCCCCGACGAGCAGCGGCAGCGGGTGCCCGGCCGCGCTGACCGTCAGCGCCAGCCCGTCGCCGTCCGCCTCGAGCTCCACGCACGCCACCGACGCCAGCCGCTCCCCGGGGCGCTCGGCCAGCAGCGCCCGGTTGAGGACGGAGAGCAGCGCGCTCGGCGACCGCTCGTACGGCGCCGCCGCGCGCAGCGTGTGCCGGGCCAGCCCCGTCACGGCCGCGGCCGAGGGCCCCTTCCCGACGCCGTCGCCGATCACGACGCGCCACCCGCGCTCCGATGCGAAGACGTCGTAGAAGTCGCCGCCGACCTGGTTGCCCTCGCCCGCCGCCGCGTACCGGGCCCCGATGTCGAGCCCCGGGATCCGCGGCAGGTCGGGTGGCAGCAGCTCCTCCTGCAACGACATGGCCACGAGGTCGCGCTGCGCGTAGACCGCGGCGTTGTCAAGCGCGAGCGCGCACCGGTCGGCGAGCTCGCGTGCGAGCACGAGCGTGTCCGGGCCGAACGTCCGCCCCGAGTCGGCGTCGGTGGCGAGCGCGATGTCGCCCAGCACGCGGCCGCGTGCGATCAGCGGCACGATGCACACGGACACGAACCCGACCTCGCGCAGGATCCTCAGGTGCTCCTCGTCCTGGGCCGCGGCGACGAGCATCTCGTCCGGCAGCTCCGCGATCAGCTCGGGCTCGCCGGTCCGGACGACCTTTGGCGACCCGACCGGCGCCTCGGGGTCGAGCGGGTACCGCCGCTCGTACTCGCTGAGCCAGTGCAGCTTCGAGACGTCGCGGTGCAGGTAGGAGACGCGGTCGATCCGCCCGTCCTCGCGCGACAGCTCGACGAAGCACCAGTCGGCGATCTCGGGCACGACGAGGCTCGCGACGAGGTCCGCGGTCTCCTGCACGCTGAGCGCCGTGCTCAGGAGCTGCCCCGCACGGGCCATCAGCGCGTCACGCCGGTGCGCCTCCGCCAGCGCGTCCTCCGCCGCCCGCTGCTCCGTCACCTCGACCGCGGCGACGCCGACGCCGCCGCCGTCCGGCAGCGGGAAGTGCGAGACGTCCCAGTGGTGCAGGGACCCGTTCCCGAGGTGCCCGCTGACGATCTCGCGGTGGGCCTCGCCCGACTCGAGCACGCTGCGCAGGCGTTCCTCGGTCTCGGCCCCGAGCTCGCCGTGGATCTCGGAAGGGCGGCGGCCGATGATCGCCTCGGCCGGCATCTGGTTCAGCTCCGCGAGCGCCGGGTTGACCCACGCGCAGCGCAGGTCCGCGTCGAACGCGCCCAGCCCGACGGGCGCGCCTTCGACGACGTGGTATCTCAGGGGATGCGGGTGGTCGGCGTCCATTGCCTCGGCGGTTCCGTGCCAGTGTGTGCAACGCAGGCCATTCCCGGAACTGGCGGTGGACAGACGTTCAGTGCGCCGAGAGCGTCGTTCGCCGCGAGGCGCCGCCCTCGAGCCAGCCCACCTCGCCGCCGTGGATCCACAGCAGCCCCAGCCCGGCGCTCGTCTCGGCGAGGATCCGCGCCGTCCCGTCGCCGATCAGCCAGAGACGGTCGCCGATGACGATCGCCACGCGCCCGTCCGCGGTGGCCGCGTCGCCGACGGCGCCGGCCGGCGTCGCGAAGCTCACCGCGGGTCCGGCGGCCCGCCTGCGCCGCACGTCGTAGGTCACCAGGCGCCAGCGGTCGGGCGCGGCGCGCTCGACGACCAGCAGCCGCTCGCCGTCGAGGAGCACGGCAGCCGGGGCGAAGGCACGTCCCGGCCCCTTCACCGCCACCGGGAACGGCGGCCGGCGCGAGGAGCGCAGGCA
>DASZDF010000448.1:0-6364 GCA_035942275.1 Solirubrobacteraceae bacterium
GCACCGGGTCGCTCACTCGAACCCCCACGTGGTGAGCCCGTCGAACGTGAACTCGAACTCGGTGACGGTCGCGCCGAGCGCGATCAACCGCTCCGCCAACCGGTGCTTGAGGTGGAACGGGCAGAAGAAGAGCATGTAGCCGCCGCCGCCCGCGCCGGTGACCTTGCCGCCGCGCGCGCCGTGCTTCAGCGCCTCGTCGTAGGCCTCGTCGATGAAGTCGGTCGAGATGCGCGGCGACATCTGCTTCTTGAACTGCCACGCCGTGCCGAGCAGCGAGCCGAACTCGTCGAGCCGCCGGCGCAGCAGCGCGTTCTTCATCTCCACGGCGAGGTCCTTCTGCTTGCGCAGCCCCTCGAGCGCGCCCGCCTCGCCGCCCTCGAAGCGCTTCGTCTGGTCGTCGATGATGTGGTCGCCCTGCCGCGTGCGCCCGGTGTAGGCGAGCAGCATGTTGTGCTCGAGCTCGTGGATCACGTCGGCCGGGATCCGCAGCGGGTTGACGATGACGTGGTCGGCCCCGAACTCGATGAAGTTGAAGCCGCCGAACGTCGCCGCGTACTGGTCCTGGAGGCCGCCCTTGATCCCGAGGTCGTCGCGCTCGAGCGTGTACGCGAGCTCGGCGATCTCGTAGTCGGTGAGCGGCAGGCCGTGGAAGCCGGTGAGCAGCCCGATCAGCGTCACCATCACCGCCGACGACGACCCGAGGCCGGACCCCGGCGGCGCGTTGGCGTGCAGGAACAGGTCGTAGCCGCTCTGCTCACCGTGCCCGATCTTGCGGATCGCCGCCTTGACGAGGTCGAGCTTGCCGTCGAAGAGCAGCGGGTCGTCGGCCTCGTACGTGACCTCCATGCCGAAGTCGACGCTCTCGACGCGGATGTTGTCGTCGTCGCGGGGGGCGAGCGACCCGTAGGCGTAGCGGTTGATCGTCGCGCTGAGCACGAGCCCGCCCTCTCGCGAGGGGAACGGCGGCACGTCGGTGCCGCCGCCCGCGAAGCTCACGCGCAGCGGCGCCTTGGCGCGGTGGACCATGACGGTCGGGGACCGTAGCAGCGGGGTGGCTACGGTCTGCGGCCATGCGGATCGGCCTCAACCTGCTCTATCTGGTGCCCGGGCAGGTCGGCGGGACGGAGATCTACGCGCGGCATCTCGTGGACGCGCTCGCGCGCCTGCGGCCCGACGACGGCTTCGTCGCGTTCGCGGGCGTTGAGGCGGCGCCGACGCTGCGCTTCCCCCCCAACGTCGAGGTGCGGCGGCTGCCGGTGAAGGCCGCGAACAAGCCGCTGCGGATCGCCGCCGAGCTGTCGCTGCTGCCGGCCGCGGCGGCGCGCGCGAAGGTCGACGTCCTGCACAGCGTCGGCACGACGTCGCCGCTCGTGACGCCGTGCCCGAGCGTGGTGACGATCCACGACCTCATCTACGAGCACTTCCCCGCGACGTTCCCGGCGGCGTCGCGGCTCGGGCTGAAGGCGCTCGTGGGGCCGGGCGCGCGGCGCGCGACCCGGGTACACGCGATCTCCGAGTTCACGAAGCGGGACGTGATGGAGCGGCTGCGGGTGCCGCAGGACCGGATCGACGTCGTCCTCAACGGCTACGGGATCGCGCCGGCCACGACGGTGACGTCGCCGGCCGAGCTGCGCGCGCGCCTGGGCCTCGGCGACGCGCACGTCGTGCTGTGCGTCTCGGCGGCGCTCGAGCACAAGAACCTCCGCCGGCTCATCGAGGCGATGGAGGGCGTCGACGCGCGGCTCGTCGTCGCGGGGCACGCCGGCCGCGAGCGCCTCGAGGGCGACGGCGTCGTGTTCACCGGCTGGGTCGACGACGCGGACCTCGAGGGCCTGTACCGCCTCGCGACGTGCGCCGTGTACCCGTCGCTGTTCGAGGGCTTCGGGATGCCGGCGCTCGAGGCGATGGCGCGCGGCGTCCCGCTCGCGTGCTCGAACGCGACCTCGCTGCCGGAGGTCACCCGCGACGCCGCCGAGCTGTTCGACCCGCGCGACGTCGGCGCCATGCGGGAGGCGATCCGGCGCGTCCTGACGCGGCCGCCGGAGCTGGTCGCGCGCGGGCGCGAGCGGGTGAAGGAGTTCACGTGGGAGCGCTGCGCGGAGGGCGTGTGGGAGATCTACGAGAAGGCCGCGCGCAGCCCGGCCTCGACCTGAGCGGCCGCGGCCTCCCAGGTCCGGCCGGCCACCAGCTCGAGGCCGGCGGCCGACCGCCGCGCCCGCTCCGCCGGGTCGGTGAGCAGCGCGCTGATCGCGCCCGCGAGCGCGAGCGGGTCGAAGTCGGCGAGCACGATCGGCCCGTCGTGGCCGAACGTCGCGACCATCGCGTCGCTCGCGACGTCGACGACCGGCAGCCCGCACGCGAGCATCTCGGTCGGGACGAGCGACGGGTTGGTCATCGACAGCACGACGCCGACCGTCGCCTGGCTGTAGAGCCGTGCGAGGTCCTGCGGGCGCATCAGGCCGATCTGGCGGAAGCGGCTCGCGAGCGGGCGGCCCTCGCCGAAGAGGACGACGTCCGCATCGCGCACCTCCTCCAGGGCCAGCAGGCCGAGCGGGACCGCGCGCCGCGCGGTGACCGCCCGCGCGTAGAAGGCGACGACGCCCTCCTCGCGATCGACGTCGACCGGGTGGTAGAGGTCGTGGCGCACGCCGAGGTCGAACGCCGACGCGCTCGCGCCGTAGCGCGAGCGCATCACGTCCGCGAGCCACGGCGACGCGCACACGCAGTGCAGCCCGAGCGCGTACGTCTGCTCGGCCCACGTCCGCTCCGCCGACGTCCCGTAGAACTCGGGCTCGTGGTCCTGGACGAGGTACGCGCGCGTCCCGCAGCCGGGGAGGAGCAGCGTGCGGTGGACGGTCTGCCACCCGGTCGCCACCACGACGTCCGCTCCCGCCCACTCGCCGAAGCCGGTGCGCAGCGGCGCCGCGACGGGGCCGAACCAGCGCCGGAAGTCGGCGGCGGCGTCGCCGGAGTGCTCGCCGTCGAGCCACAGCGAGCACTCGTGCCCGCGCGCCTCCAGCCCTCGGACGAGGTTCGCGATCGTCGAGTGCCCGCCGCTGCCCTCGAAGAACCAGGGGATGACGACAGCCACGCGCATCCGCTCAGGCGCGGGGCGCGGGTCGAGCGGCGCGGTCCCGGAGCGCCGCCACTCGAGCAGGGCGGGCGGCGCCTCGATGCGGAGCGGCGCGGCGCGCCGCCGCCGGAGCCGCACCTACCGCCCCAGGACGCGCTTCGCCGCCCGCAGCACGTGCGGCCCGACCGTCCGCTGCACCGCCGGCGAGCGCCAGACCGCCCGTGCCTTCCCCACCGGCCCGACGCGCTTGATCCGCTCCACCCGCTCGACCTGCCGCGCGAAGTCGTTGCGCTCGACGAGGTGCTCGCGGTAGGCCTCGATGCCGCCGCGCAGGTCGCTCATCAGCGCCGCCGCGCTGTCGTCGGCGGTCGGCGCGGCCTCGCGGCGGATCCGCAGGAGCGCGAGCGCCATGAGCTGCGCCGCCTGCCCCCACGACGGCCACCCGCGGGCGGTCGCCAGCGCGTTGTGGCGCAGGAACTGGAGGTAGCGGCGGTCGCGCGCGAGGAGATCGAGCATGCGCGCGGTCCCGCGCACGTCGTCCCAGTCGACGACGAGCCCGTTCCACCCGTGGCGCACGTACTCGTCGTGCCCGGTGACCTCCGTGGTGACCGTCGTCGCGCCCATGTGGAAGCCCTCGAGCGGCGGGCCGTACATGCCCTCCACGTGCGAGAGCTTGAGCACGACGTCGCTCTCCGCGTACACGCCGGCCATCTCGCGGTGCGTGAGCTGCGACTCGACGCGGTCGGCGGCCTCCGCCAGCTCGCCCAGCTCCTCGGGCCAGCCGGTGACGATCGTGAGGTGGTGCGGCTCGCGCATCGCGCGCACGCTCGCCACCGCGTCGGGCACGCCCTTGAACCACACGCCGGGATGCCCCTCGACGAGCACGCGCAGGGGGCCGTGCAGCCGCGGCTCGACGCGCTGCGGCGACGCGAACACGCTCTTGTCGATGCCGTTGCGGACGAAGTGGACGGGCGCGCCGGGGCGCAGCTCGTGCAGCGTGCGCTGGATCCAGCGCGCCTCGGTGACGAACGCGACCGGCAGGTCGAGCGTCAGCGCCGCGCCGACGCGCTCGGCCTGGTCGTGCTTGTAGAAGCGGTCCTCGAGCGACTGGACGAAGTAGGCGTGGCGCTCGGCGGGGACGTCGAACAGGCTGAACGTCGTCTCCCACCACGTCGCGACCGCGACGTCGAAGCGCTCGCGTCGCGCCTCCTCGAGCGGGAGCACCCGCACCTCGGCGAGCGCCTCGTAGCGCCAGCTCGGCAGCTCCTGCTCGCGGACGAGGACGAGCGCCGTGTCGAAGCCGTGGTCGTGCGCGAGGCGCCGCGCGTGCTCGACGACGACGCCCACGCCGCCGGAGAGCTGGAGGTCGTTGACGAGGAAGCAGACCTTCACGCGCCGTTGTCTCGCGACGCGCCGGACAGCGGCAGCCCGAGCTTGCCCTCGAGCTCGTGGATGTAGCGCCGCCAGTCCTCGAACTCCCGGTGGTTCTGCTGGAGCTCGGCCCGGAAGCCGTCGTTCTCGGCCTGGAGCTTCGCGATGTGGGCGTGCAGCGCCTCGAGGTGGGCGAGGTCGGCCTCGCGCTGGCGCTCCCACGCGCGCTGCTCGTCGAGGTCGGTCTGCGCCACGCCGGCGTGCGCGGTGAGCGCTGCGGCGTCGGGGCCCATCGCGGCGAGGAAGTGCGTGGGCACGGCGCCCTCGGCGTCGGGCTGGATCGGGACGCTCAGGCGCTCGCCGTCGTGGCCCTCGGGCACGACGGCCGAGCCCTGCAGCGCGAGCTGCCGCGCGACGACGGTCCCGCCCGGGAGGAGGCTGCGCAGCTCGGCGAAGGACCCCTCGCCCCACGTCGTCTCGTGGAACGGGTTCTCGATCGCCCAGAAGTCGTCGTTCGGGACGCTCAGGAGCACGGTCGCCTCGCCCGCCTCCGCGAGCTCGGAGAGCAGCTCGACCAGCGGGACGAACGTCGTGAGGTGCTCGATGACCTCGAAGCACGTCACCGCGCGGGGGCCGGTGCCCTCGAGGAGCGTCTCGCGCACGCGCCGCAGCGCGTCGCGGTCGGTCAGGTCGGCGACGAGGGGGACGGTCTCGCCGGCGCGGACCTCCGCCGCCGCGGCCTGCACCGCCTTCTCCTCGGCGTCGACCAGCACCGCACGCCCGGGGTAGCTGCCGCCGACCGCGTCCGCGGCGGCGACGCCGTTGCCGCAGCCGAGGTCGGCCCAGGTGCGGGCGCCCAGGATCAGCGGCTCTGCCAGGCGGTAGCGGAGATCGTGCTCCACCCGCACCGCCGGGTTGGTCTCGCGCGTGATGCGCTCCTGCCAGTCGGGCATGGAGCGGGTTATCGTACTCGCGCCCATGCCGTTTCCCACTCCGCCCGCGGGGCGGCCTCTGCGGCTCGCCTTCGTCGGGCAGCGGACCTTCTTCGAGGTCTGCGCCCTGGGCGACGAGCGGCCGGACGTCGCGACGCGCTTTCTCGAGTTCCGCCGCCACGGCGACGCCACCGCCCTGCGCGCGGACCTCGACGCGTTCGGGCCCGACGTGGTCGTCGTCTTCCGGCCGGAGATCGTCCCGGCGGGGACGTTCGCGGGGCTGCGCGCGACGACCCTCGGGTTCCTGACCGAGCCGATCCCGCGCGACGCCGGCGGCGGGCACCACGACCTCGACCGCCGGCGCTGGGAGCTCGAGCAGGTCGACGCCTCCTCGTTCGACCGCGTCGTCTCGTTCGACCCGCTGATCGCCTCCACCGCCGAGTCGATCCTGCCGGTCTGGCGCTCGGTGCCGCTGCCGGTCAGCGACCGGCTCTACCGCGACGTGCGGCCGGTGACGGGGAAGCCGCGCGTCCTGTTCGTCGGGCGCTCGACGCCGCACCGCGAGCAGATGCTCGCCGCGGCCAAGGCCGAGCACCCGGACCTCCTGCACGAGGCGTTCGGCGTCGGCGCCTCCGACCTCGAGTCGCTCCTCGGCTCGCACGACGTCGGGATCAACCTCCACAACGACACGTACTGGTCGTTCGAGAACCGGGTCTGCCTGCACCTCGCGGCGGGGCACCTCGTCCTGAGCGAGCCGCTGTCGCCGCAGCACGGGCTCGAGCGGGGGATCGACTACCTCGAGGTCTCGCACGGCGGCGGGCTCGCGTTCCTCCTGACGCAGCTCGAGAAGTTCCCGCGCACGTGGCACCGTGTGCGGGTCCGCGGGCGCATCAAGGCCGAGCAGTTCCGGGCGTCGCGCGTGTGGCCGCGGCTCGTGAGCGACCTGCACGCGGACCTCGCCGCGTTCGGGACGCACCGCGTCGTAGGG
>DASZDF010000449.1:0-4199 GCA_035942275.1 Solirubrobacteraceae bacterium
GTCGACGCCCGACTGCGTCTCCTTCGGCCCGCCGTAGTCCCAGCAGCCCGACGAGTTGCGGGTGCCGAGCACGTCGGCGACCGCGCGGACGTAGCCGCGCGGCACGAGCCGCTTCGCGTGCGCGTCGTTGGCGATGTTCCCGCTGCGCGACTCGTTCAGCGTGTTGTACGGCGAGTAGGTCAGCAGGACGGGCCCGCGCTTGAACGCGTCGTCGCGCATCACCTCGACCTGGATCTCCGCCCCGTCCACGGTGGGGACGCGATAGGTCTCGTACACGACCGCCGCCGGCGCGGACGCCGCGGTGAGCGCTAGCAGGACGATGGCGAGCGGCAGCGAGAGGCGCATGGAGGTTGGAACGACGGAAGATGGGCAATCTGGCGGCTGTGATCGCGGAAAGGCCCCGCGAGGGGGACCTCACGTGGATCTTCGGGTCGTCGCGGAGCGGCAGCACCTGGCTTCTGCGCATGCTCACGGAGTTCGACGAGCTCCTGCCGATCGACGAGACCGGCATCGGCCACCACCTCGGCGTGTGGCGCCCGATCCCGCTCGCGTGGGCGACGTGCGACGACCCGCCGGAGCTGTCCACCTTCCGCACGGTGAAGGGCTCGAACCCGGACTACTTCTTCAGCGACGAGCACCGGGACGGGTGGGAGCCGCTGCTGCGCGACTTCGTCCTCGACCGCCTCGCGCTCCAGCGCGACGGCGACCGCCGCTTCGTGATCAAGGAGCCCGGCGGCTCGCAGGTCGCCGACTGGGTAATGTCGCTGCTGCCCGGCTCGCGCCTCGTCTTCCTGCTGCGCGACGGGCGCGACGTGGTCGACTCGTGGCTCGACGCCTACCAGGACGGCGGGTGGATCACCGAGGACGGCGGCTTCCCCGTCGCCCCCCACGGGCGCGTCGCGTTCATCAAGTGGCAGGCGACCGTGTGGCGCTACCGGACCGAGGCCACCCAGCGCGCCTACGACGCCCACGCGCCCGACCGCCGCGTCCTCGTGCGCTACGAGGAGCTGCTCGCGGACCCCGCGCGCGAGCTCGGCCGCGTGCTCGAGACGATCGGGCTGCGGGTCGCCCCGGAGCGGGTCGAGGAGGTCGCGGCGAAGCACGCCTACGAGAAGGTGCCCGCGCACGAGCGGGGTGCCGGGAAGTTCGTGCGCAGCGCGTCGCCGGGGAGCTGGTGCGAGCGGCTGAGCGGCGAGGAGCAGGAGGCGCTGCTCGACGTGCTCGGCGACAGCGTGCGCCGGTTCGGCTACCGCACCGGGTAGGGCGGCGGGCCGGCCTCGATCAGGTTCTCGACGCCCTCGACCTGCATGTACGCGGCGTAGCCGACGACGAGCGCGGCGAGCAGCGCGAAGGCCGGCGCCCGCCACGCCGGCCGCCGGTCGAGCACCCACGCGGAGGCCGCGTAGACCACGGGCGCGGCGATGAGGAAGACCCTCCCCCAGTCGAGCGCGAACGTGCACGCCAGCGCGCAGAGGGCCAGCAGCACGGTGCCGCGGCGCGCGAAGCGCATGCCGGCCAGGGCGAACGGCGCCACCGCCCACAGCGGGCCATAGATCGCGAACAGGCGGCGCAGCTGCGTGCCCGGCGTCTCCAGCGCCTCCTCGACGACGTCGACGCGCCCGCCCAGCAGCGACCCGCCGTACCCGGGCACCTGCTCGCGCCCGACCGTCGGGATCGCGAGCCGCAGGGTCACGAACGCGGCGACCGCGGGCGCGGCGGCGAGCACCACCGTCCTCAGCACGCGGAGGTCGACGACGCGCTCGGCCCACACCGCGTAGGCCAGCGGCCCGAGGAACAGCGCGCTCTCGCGGTTGAACGCGCCGACGAGCATCGTGAGCGCGAGCGGCACCGGCCTGCGCTCGACGATGAACAGCGCGCCGGTGACCATGACGAGGACGGTGAGCGGGTCGGGGTTGCGGCCCTGCCGCAGCGAGGCGACCAGCAGCGGCGGCGAGACCGCGATCGCGATCGCGAGCGGGATCGCGGTGCGGCGCGAGATCCCCAGCCGGTCGAGCAGGAGGAACAGGACGCCCCCGGCGGCGCCGCTGAAGAGCCACGCGAGCCCGGCGAACGAGACGTCGTGCGAGAACGGCAGGACGTGCACGAGCCACGGCACCGCGATCCGGAACGCGAAGACGTAGGTGTGCGGCGCGGTCGGGTCGTCCGCCATCCGCTCGTAGATGAGGTCGTCGTCCTCGGGACGCGGCTCGTCGCGGACGAGCGCGTCGAGGACGACGAGGGCCAGCGTGCCGCCGGCGCCGACGAGCAGCGCCAGGCGGCGGGTTGAGAGCGTGTCGAGCGCGCGCAGGACGCGCGCAACCTAATGGCTACGACGCCAGCGCAAGCTCCTGGCGCTGCGTCTCGAACTCCCTGCCGACCTCCTGGAGCGTGCCCATCATCGCCTCGATCGCCGGCGACTTGTAGCCGTCGCGCAGCGTGGCGGCCTGGATGCGCCGCACCGGCGGGCTCTCCTTCAGGGCGCGGATCACGACGTCGTCGCGCACTGCGAGCAGCGCGAGGTCGGGGATGAGCGAGACGCCCACGCCGGCGGCCACGAAGCCCTGGATGGCGAGGTAGTCGTCGGAGTGGAACGCGATGCGCGGCTCGAACCCCGCGGCGTTGCACGCGCGGACGAGGATCATCGTGTCCGGGCAGCCGCGCTGGGAGCCGGCGAGCCAGGCGTCCTCGCGCAGCTCGCGCAGCCGGATGCGGGGCTTGGCGGCGAGCGGGTGGTCCCTCGGCAGGACGGCGTACATCGGGTCGTCGAGCAGGTGCGTCACCTCGACGCCCTCGTCGGTGAGCGAGCAGAACTCGGCGTCGATGGTGAGCGCGATGTCGGCGTCGCCGGAGCGCAGCTTCGCGACGGCGTCCTCGGGCTCGGCGGGCTCGAGGGTCAGCTCGACGGCCGGATGGCGCTCGCGGAAGAGCGCGATCGCGCGCGGCATGAGCGTCGCGCCCGCGGACGCGAAGGAGACGAGCCGCACGCGGCCGCCGCGCAGGCCGGCGATCGCCTCGAGCTCGGCCTCGGCGTCGCTGAGCCGCGCGAGGATGACGTCGGCGTGGCGGACGAGCGCGCGGCCGGCATCGGTCATGCGCACGCCGCGGGCGGAGCGGTCGACGAGGCGCGTCCCGGCCTCGCGCTCGAGGGCCGCGATCTGCTGCGAGACGGCGGACTGCGTGTAGGCGAGCGACTCGGCGGCGGCGGAGAAGGACCCCTTCGCCGCGACCTCCCTTAGAACGCGTAGGCGCTTGACGTCGAGCATTAGGCCATCTTATCGCGCTGATGATGGAATGTCACTTGAAGTTATGGCTCGACCGTCCGACACTCTGAGTACGAACAGATCAACACACAGCAGAAGGACCGCCCCCATGTTCAACAAGAACACCCCCACCATCAGCATCCGGGCGGCCACCCACGGCGACGGACCCGCCCTCGCCCGACTGGCCGCCCTCGACAGCGCTCCGGTGCCCTTCGGCCCCGTGCTGCTCGCGGAGGTCGACGGCCGCCCGCGTGCCGCCCTGAGCGTCGACGACGGCCACGTGATCGGCGACCCGTTCGCGCGCACGGCCGACCTCGTCGAGCTGCTCCGCGTCCACGCGCGGGCGACGGCGGAGCGCACCGAGCGCACCGCCGTCCGGGAGCACCGCGGCATCGGCCGCCTGCGCCTGGCCGCTTGATCGACTAGAAGACAGCGGGCCGCTGGCGTAGCCTCCTACGCCATGCGGCCCCTCTCGATCGCGTTCTTCGAGCGTGTCCCCGCCCTGCCCGGCACGGCGCTCGTGCGCCTGGCCGGCCGGGTCGACCCGTCGCTGGCCGGCGGAGAGGAGCCCGTCCTGGTCGTCGACGACGGCCGGACGGCGCGCGAGTTCGACGCCCTGAAGGCGCCCGACCGCTTCGACGCGCGCTCGGGCGCGTTCGTGCTGCCGTTCGCCGTGCCGGTCGAGGCCCTGGGCCGCCGCCCCGCGTATGCGCTGCGCGTCGACGGGCAGCTGCTCGACCTCCCCACCCCGCGCGAGCACAAGCTCCGCGACCCGGTGGAGCACGCCGCGACGAACGGCTCGGCCGCGCCGGCCGTCGAGCGCGCGACGGACGCGCCAGTGGCGGAGGTCGCCGAGCAGCCCGCGGCGGAGGTCGCCGAGGAGCTGGACGCCCGCGTCGCCGACCCGCTGGAGGCGGAGGCCGGTGCGGAGCCGACCAC
>DASZDF010000450.1:0-2651 GCA_035942275.1 Solirubrobacteraceae bacterium
GCGTCCGCGGGCGGCTCGCCGCCGGCCCGCTCGCGCGGGGTGGGGGCGGCGGGCAGCGCGGAGTTGTTCCTACGGTGGGGCACGCGCGGGGTCGCGCGCAGCAGCCAGCCGCCGCGCTCCTCGACCTCCGCCGCCGGCCACGCCGCCGCGGCGGCGCGCTCGATCGTGAGGGGCTCGGGGCGCATCGTGGCAAGGTACGCGCGTGTCCGAGACCACGCGGCTCGTGATCGAGTACGACGGCGCCGACTTCGCCGGCTGGGCGAGGCAGCCGGGGCTGCGGACGGTCCAGGGCGAGCTGGAGACCGCGCTCGCGACGCTCCTCAAGCAGCCGATCGACCTCACCGTGGCGGGGCGCACCGACCGCGGCGTCCACGCGTGGGGGCAGGTCGCCAGTTACCCCGGCCCGCCGCCCGAGCTGCGTGGTGTCAACGCCCTGACGCCGCCCGACCTCGCCGTCCTCGAGGCGGCCGAGGCGCCGCCCGGCTTCGACGCGCGGCGGGACGCCCTCAGCCGCACGTACTGCTACCGGATCCTCAACCGGCGGCAGCCGAGCGCGTTCGAGCGGGGGCGGGCGTTGCATGTCCCGTACAGCATCGAGCGCGACGCGTTGCGAGAGTGCGCCGCGCTGCTCAAAGGCACGCACGACTTCACCGCCTTCACGCCCACCGAGACCGACCACGTCCGCTTCACGCGCGACGTCCTCGCGGCGGAGTGGCGCGAGCACGGCGACCTCCTCGAGCTGTGGATCACCGCCGACGCGTTCATGCGCCACATGAACCGCGTCCTCGTCGGCACGATGCTCGAGGTCGCCCGCGACCACCGGACGCTCGACGACTTCGCGCGTCTGCTCGAGGGAGCGCAGCGGGAGGAAGCGGGAACGACCGCCCCACCCCACGGCCTCTACTTCGCCCGCGTCGCCTACCCCTAGGCCGACTGGGCCGTGTAGCGCTCCAGCCACGCGGCGAGCCGGTCCGCGCGCGCGTCGTCGTCCGCCGACCACGGCGTACGCGCCGCGCCGCGCGAGCGGGACGGCACCACGTGCAGCGTGTCCTCCAGCCGGCACACCGCGATGAGCTGGAGCGCGCGCGGGTCGTCGCAGACGACCGTCAGCCGCGAGCGGTGCGCGGCCATCCGGTGCTGCTCCTCGCACAGCACGTAGAGCCCGCTGATCGCCAGGAAACGCACGCCGCTCAGGTCGACGGTCACGGACCGCCGGCCGCCGGCCGACGCCCGCACGAGCCAGTCGCGGAGCGCCGCGGTGTTGCCGACGTCGATCTCGCCGCGCACGATGATCACGCGGTCGGAGTCCGCCGAGTCCCCCTCGATGAGGGCGAAGGCCTTCGGCATGGTCGCGGGCACTACCCGGCTGGCCCCCGCCGTATCCTCAGCGCCGATGAGAGTGCTGCTCACCAACGATGACGGGATCGAGGCCGACGGCCTCCAGGCGCTCCGGCGGGCGCTGCTCGACGTCCCGGAGGTCGAGCTGGCCGTCATCGCGCCCGACGGCAACCGCTCCGCGATGGCGCGCTCGATCACGACGCGGCGCCCCCTGTGGGTCGAGGAGGTCGACTTCGGCGACGGCACCGTCGGCTACGCCACCGACGGCACACCCGTCGACTGCGTGCGCTTCGCCCGCCTCGGCCTGATCGAGGGCTTCGAGGCCGACGTCATCGTCAGCGGCATCAACCACGGCTCCAACCTCGGCGACGACATCACGTACTCCGGCACGGTCGCGGCCGCGCTCGAGGGCGTGGTCCTCGGGCTGCCGGCGATCGCGGTCAGCCAGCAGTCCGCCGCCCGCGAGCTCGACTTCCGCCTCGGCACCCGCTTCGACTTCGAGACCGCGGCGCGGTTCGCGGCGGGGGTGGTCGCGGAGCTGGACGACGTGCCGCTGGACGACGGGACGCTCCTCAACATCAACGTCCCGGCGGGCGACCCCGAGGGCGTCGAGGTGACCCGCCTCGGCAAGCGGATCTACCGCGACGAGCTGAAGCTGAGCGAGGAGCAGGACGGGCGCCGGCGCTACTGGATCTACGGCGACGCGCCCGACTACCACGACGAGCCGGGCACGGACCTGGCCGCGGTCGCGGCGGGCCGCATCGCGGTGACGCCGCTGCACTTCGACCTGACCGACCGCCGCGGCATGGACGCGCTCGAGCTGCACGACCTCGCGCGGCTGCTCCAGCCCGCGGCCGAAGAGATTTGAGCGTCCCCGACGACGTCCGCACGCGCGCGGAGGAGCTGCGCGAGCAGCTCACCGACCACGCGCACCGCTACTACGTCCTCGACGACCCCGAGATCGGCGACGACGACTACGACGCGCTCTTCAAGGAGCTCCAGGACCTCGAGGAGCGCCACCCGGAGCTCGCGACCCCCGACTCGCCGACCAAGCGCGTCGGCTCCGAGCCGGTCTCGCAGCTCACCAAGGTCCGGCACGAGCTGCCGATGCTCAGCCTCGCCAACGCCCGCAGCGCCGAGGAGCTGCGCGGCTGGGTCCAGCGGATGCGGGGGCACCTCGCGCGCGAGGGGATCGAGGATCCGTCCTTCACCTACGTCTGCGAGCCGAAGATCGACGGCCTGGCGATCTCGCTCCTCTACGAGGACGGCCACTTCGCCCGCGGCGCGACCCGCGGCAACGGCGAGGTCGGCGA
>DASZDF010000451.1:0-10618 GCA_035942275.1 Solirubrobacteraceae bacterium
GGCACCTGCCGGACCTTCCCGAACATCTCCGAGGACGAGGCCTGGTAGAAGCGCGCCTCGGGCGCGGTCTCGCGCATCGCCTCGAGCATCCGCGTCACGCCGACGCCGGTGAACTCGGCGGTGAGCGTCGGCTGGATCCACGACACCGCGACGAACGACATCGCCGCGAGGTTGTAGATCTCGTCCGGCCGCGAGGCGCGGATCGCGTCGCCGAGCGAGCGCTGGTCGAGGAGGTCGCCCTGGTGGAGCGTGAGGCGCTCGCGGAGGTGCTCGATGCGCTCGAAGCGCTCCGTCGAGCCGCGGCGCACCACGCCGTGGACCTCGTAGCCCTTCTCGAGCAGCAGCTCGGCGAGGTACGAGCCGTCCTGGCCGGTGATCCCGGTGATGAGCGCGCGCGGAGCCACGGCGCGCGGAGTCTAGGGCGGGCTACGCGCCCCAGTCCTCCGGCGAGGGCGCGCTCCAATCGCCGCGCCGCCCCTTGCGCGCGAAGCGGACGAGCCACGGCAGCCGCCGCAGCGGCTGCGGGTCGTAGAGGAGCGACTTCGCGAGGTACCCGCCCGTCAGGGCCGCGAACTCCAGGACGCCGACGTCCCGCTTAATCCACATGAAGTTGCGGATCCGGTAGAGGTCGCGCCAGAACGCCTCCCACGGCACGGGCGCGTACGTCAGGCCGAAGCGCTCGTTGAGAAAGCGCGCCCGCCGCGTCACCGCGCCACCGCCTCCGATCGGCACCTTGTGGAGGATCTCGCTCTCGGGCACGAGCCGGATGCGCCCGTGCTCGCGCAGCCGCAGCGAGTACTCGGCGTCGTCGTAGCCGATGAAGAACTCGGCGATCGGCAGCCCGGCGGCGCGGGCGGCGGGTGTCCGCATGAGCAGGCCGACGAACGACGCACAGTCGACCTCCTCGCGGCGGCCGGGCCCGTACGCGCTCTCCGGCATCGGCACGATGAAGCGGCCCATGCGGCAGCGGTGCTGGAGGTCGATCGACCCGTCGGGGTGGACGACCGCGGAGCACACCGCGGCATCCGCATCCTCCGCGGCGCCGAGCAGCGTCTCGAGCGCGTCCTGGCGCGGCTCGGCGTCGTCGTCCATCAGCCACAGCCAGTCGCGCCCGGCGTCGATCCCGAGCCGCACGCCCTCGCGGTAGCCGCCGGCGCCGCCGGTGTTCTCCTCGCGCCGCTCGAACCGCACGCGCGCGTCGTCGAGCAGCCCCGCCGCGCGCAGGTGCTCCTCGGTCCCGTCCGTCGAGGCGTTGTCGAGCACGATCACCTGCTCGACCGGATGCGTCTGCGCGAGCAGCCCGCGCACGCACTCCTCCAGCAGCGCCTTGCGGTTGCGCGTGAGGACGAACGCGCAGACCGACGCGCTCACGCCGCGCCCCGCAGCCGGTCGTGCGCGACGCCGGCGACGAGGCCGGCGGCCTTGGCGCCCTCGTACAGCAGCGCGTACGGCACCCAGCGCAGCAGCCCGTGCCGGCGCAGCCACCGCAGCTCGGCGCGCACGTACGCGACGCCCGTGCGCGCGACCACGAGCAGCCCGCCGCCGCCGGGGGCGTAGGCGCGCCGCGCGCTCAACCCGCTCTCGTAGAACCGGCGGAACGCGGTGCGCAGGGTGTACGCGTGCGAGTGGCGCACCGCCGCGCGCGGCTCGTAGACGATCGCGTAGCCCGCGAGCAGCACCCGCTGCGACCACTCCTGGTCCTCGCTCATGTTGATGTCGTCGACGAAGGGGAACCGCTCGAAGACCTCGCGGCGGATCGCGGCGTTGGCGTTCGAGAAGAGCGTCGTCTCCATCGACAGCTCGGCGGGGGACGAGACCGTCTGGGTCCGCGCGCGCTCGCCGTAGAGGAAGTCGAGGAAGAAGCGCTCCGGCGGGTTGGCGCCCTCGTGCGCGACCTGCCGCCCGTACACGCCGCCGACCTCGGTGTCGCGCAGCGGCGCGGTGAGCAGCGCGAGCCAGTCCGGGGAGCCGGGGAACGCGTCCTGCGAGGTGAACACGAGCACGTCCCCGCGCGCGAGCGACACGCCGAGGTTGCGCGTCGCGCCGTGGTTGAACTCCTCCGGCGGGATGCGGTGCACGTGCGCGCCGTGCGCCTCGGCCAGCGCGTCGCTGCCGTCGGTGGAGCCGGAGTCGACGACGACGACCTCGACGTCGTCCTCGACCCGCTGCGTCGCGATCCCGTCGAGGCAGCGCCGGAGGTCGTCGCCACCGTTCTTGACAGGGATGACGATCGAGATCACTGCGGCCCGCCACGGTACAAAGCCGCGACTAGACTGCCGCCGTCGCCCGTGCAGACGATCGCGCTCGCCCCCACAACGATCGAGACGAGCAGGCTGGGCTTCGGCTGCGCCCGGCTGCTGCGGACGCCGACGCGGAAGGAGCGGCAGGCGCTGCTCGGCGCGGCGTTCGAGAACGGGATCCGCCACTTCGACGTCGCGCGGATGTACGGGCTGGGGACGGCGGAGTCGGAGCTGGGGCGCTTCGCCCGCGGTCGTCGCGACGAGGTGGTCCTCGCGACGAAGTTCGGCATCGAGCCCTCGGGGGCGACCGGCGCGCTCGCGCGGCTCCAGGCCCCCGCGCGTCGCGCGATCCGGCGCTTCCCCGCCCTGCGGCCTCTGGCCCGCCGCACCTCGGGCGGGCTGTACGAGCCGCGCCGCTACGACGCCGACAGCGCGCGCGCCAGCCTCGAGACGAGCCTCCGGGAGCTGGGGACCGACCACCTCGACCTCGTGTTCCTGCACGAGCCGGGCCCGCGCGACGCGGTCGACGCCGAGGGCGTCGCCGGGTATCTCGAGCAGGCGCGGGCGGCCGGCTGGATCGGGGCGTGGGGCGTCTCGGGCGATCCCGGCGACAGCCTCGCGATCGCCGCGCTGTTCGAGCGCCCGCCGGACGTCCTCCAGCTTCGCGAGCACGTCCTGGCGCCCGCCCCGCCCGTCGCGCCGGGCGCGCAGGCACGGATCACGTTCGGCGCCCTCTCCACGGCGACCGATGCCGTCCTTCGCCACGTCCGCGCCGGCGACGCCGCGGCGAAGCGGTGGCAGGAGGCGACCGGCGTGAGCTGCACCGACGCCTCGGCGGTCGCGTCGCTGCTCCTGCGCTGGGCGCTGCGCGCGAACCCGGACGGCGTCGTGCTGTTCAGCACGACGCGCTCCGACCGGATCGCCGCCGCGGTCGCGGACGCCGCCGCGGTCGACGGCGGACGCGCGGACCCGGCGCTCGACGCGCTGGAGGTCCTCGTCGAGCGCGAGCTGCGCGCGGTTCCCGCGAGCCTCTGAGCCGATGTTCGTGGACGTCGACACGCTGGGCGACGGCGCGCGCCTCGAGGCCGAGGTCGCGATCGTGGGCGCCGGGCCGGCCGGGATCGTGACGGCGCTCGAGCTCGGCCGGGCGGGGATCGACGTGCTCCTCGTCGAGAGCGGCCGCGAGCGGTTCGACCCCGACGCGCAGCGCCTCAGCGACGCGGCGTGGCGCAGCGACACGCACGTCGACATGGCGCTCGCTGTGCGGCGGCAGGTGGGCGGGACGTCGACGATCTGGGGAGGGCGGTGCGTCCCGTACGACCCGATCGACTTCGATGCGCGCGCGATCGCACCGGACGCCGCGTGGCCGGTCGCCTACGACGAGGTGACGCCGTACTTCGGGCGCGCGTGCGAGTGGTCCGTCTGCGGGCGGCCGGTCTTCGACGCCCAGCGGCTGCCCGGGCTCGCGGGGCGGACCCTCGTGCCGGGGCTGGCCGACGGCGAGCTGCGCAGCTCCGACCTCGAGCGCTGGTCGCTGCCCACGCGGTTCGGCAGCCGGTACCGCGCCGAGCTGGAGGCGTCCGACCGCGTCCGGCTCGTCGCGGGGCTCACGTGCACGCGGGTCGTCGCCGACACGACCGGCGCCCGGGTCGACCGGCTGACGACGCGCACCCTCGACGGGAAGCAGGTCGAGGTCCACGCCCGCCGCTACGTGCTGGCCGCCAACGGGCTCGAGACGACGCGGCTGCTCCTGGCCTCCGGCCTCGGCGACGCGTCCGGCCACCTCGGCCGCTGGTACATGGCGCACACCGCCGGCCGGATCGCCGTCGTGCGCTTCACCACCGACCCGCGGGAGACGATCTACGACCACGAGCGCGACGAGGACGGCGTCTACGTCCGGCGCCGGCTGTCGTTCTCGCGCGACGTCCTGCAGCGCAGCGGCCTGCCCAACATCGTCTTCTGGCTGGTCAACCCCGAGCTGGGCGACCCGGGCCATCGCAGCGGCGTCCTGTCCTTCGCCTACCTCGCCCTCAGCTCGCCGCTCGGCCGCTTCTTCGCGCCGGCGGCCATCCGCGCGTCGATGACGAAGTCGGCGGTGCCGGGCTCGCGGCGGGCGCACGCGGCGAACGTCGTCCGCGACCTGCCGCGTGCCGTCGCGTTCGCGCTGTCCTTCGGCTATCGCCGCTTCCTCAAGCGCGGCCGCCGCGCGCCGGGCTTCTTCACGTACAGCCCGTCCAACACCTACCTCCTCCAGTACCACGGGGAGCATCTCCCCAACGCCGACAGCCGTGTGAGCCTCAGCGACGAGCTCGACGCGGTCGGCATGCCGCGGCTCGCCGTCGACATGCGCTTCTCCGACGCGGACGTCGACGGCGTCGTCCGGGCCCACCGCGAGCTGGACGAGCAGCTGCGGCGAGCGGGCGTCGGGCGGCTCGAGTACCTGGCCGAGGACCTCGGGGCGAGCGTGCGGGCCCAGCTCGAGGGCGGATATCACCAGACCGGCACGACGCGGATGTCGGCGCGTCCCGAGGACGGCGTCGTCGATCCGGACCTGGCGGTGCACGGATGCGAGGGCCTCTACGTCGCGAGCGGCTCGGCGTTCCCGACGTCGAGCCAGGCGAACACCACGTTCATGGTCGTCGCGTTCGCGCTCCGGCTCGCCGACCACCTCCGCGAGCTCCGGGAGGCGACGTGAGCGGCGCGTGGGCGGTCATCGTCACGCGCGACCGGCTCGCGCTGCTCGAGCAGTGCATCGCGGCGCTGCGGGCCCAGACGCGCCGGCCCGACCGGATCCTCGTCGTCGACAACGCGAGCAGCGACGGGACCTCGGCGTGGGTGAGCGCGCAGGAGGACCTCGACGTCCTGCGCCTCGACCACAACGCCGGCGGCGCGGGCGGCTTCCACGCCGGCCTCGAGCACGCGCACGCGCGCGGCGCCGAGTGGGCGTGGCTGATGGACGACGACACGATCCCGCGCCCGGAGGCGCTGGAGGCCCTGCTGCGACTCGACGACCCCGCGACGATCCTGCGCGCGAGCGTCGCGGTGTGGAAGGACGGGCGGCTGCACCCGATGAACGTGCCCGGGCTCGAGCGCGAGCGGGTCGAGCCCCTGATCGACGCCGCGCCGCACCGCGTCCTGCCGCTGCGCACGTCGACGTTCGTGTCGCTGCTCGTCCACCGCAGCGCGGTCGACCGCTTCGGCCTGCCGGAGGCGCGCTACTTCATCTGGAGCGACGACATCGAGTACACGGCCCGCGTGACGCGCGGCGGCGGCCGGATGGTCCTCGTGACCGACAGCGTCGTCGAGCACCGCACCGACAAGCCCTACACCGCGGTGACGAGCGCGGGCGACCGCTTCTACTACCACGCGCGCAACACGCTCTACATGGTCCGCGGCCGGTCGTGGAGCGTGCTCGAGAAGGCGTCGCTGCTCTACCTGCTCGCGCTCACGTCGCTGCAGTACGTGCGGGCGGGAGGGTCGGCAAGGGTCGTCCTGCGCGGGCTGCGCGACGGCGTCCGGTGATCGCGCGCCTCGCGCCGCCGCTCGCGGTCATGGCGCTCATCTGGTTCCTCTCCGCGCAGCCCGACCTGCACTCCGGGCTCGACGACACGTGGGACCTCGTGCTGCGCAAGCTCGCGCACATGGCGGTCTTCGGCGCCCTGCTGCTCGCGTGGTGGCGCGCCGTGGGGCTGTGGGCCGCGGTGGCGATCACGCTCGCCTACGCCGCGCTCGACGAGTGGCACCAGACGTGGGTGGAGGGCCGGGTCGGCGCGGTCTCCGACTGGGCCATCGACGCGGTCGGCGTCGGCATCGCGGCGACGCTCGTCCTGGCCCGGCAGCGCCGCTGGCTAAGGTGACGCCGCCGATGGGCCATTACACGACCAAAGCGCTGGAGACGATTCCGCTGCACCTGCGCGTGCGGGTCAAGGAGGCGCTCGCCAGGGCCGCCGGGCTGCCGTGGGACGAGCTGGCCCGCCTCGACGTCGAACGCGTCGGCCGGCCGGACCTCGACGCCTCCGCGCTCGCGATCCTCGAGCGCGTCGAGAGGTACACGCTGACGCCGCCCGACCGGGTCGCCGCGCTCTGCGGCGCGATCGACTACCTCGTCGACCGCGAGATCCCCGGCGACGTCGTCGAGTGCGGCGTGTGGAAGGGCGGCAGCCTCATGGCCTGCGCGCTGCGGCTGCGCGACCGCGGCGCGACGGACCGCCGGCTCCTCGGCTTCGACACCTTCGCCGGCATGACCGACCCCACGGAGGAGGACGTCGACTTCCGCGGCATCCAGCAGCAGCCCGAGGACAAGGGCTCGCAGATGCGCGTGGACGCGGGGCTCGAGGACGTCACGGAGAACCTGCGGTCCACCGGCTACCCGATGGAGCGGGTCCGGTTGGTGAAGGGCGACGTGCGGGAGACGATCCCGGCCCAGGCGCCGGAGCAGATCGCGCTCCTGCGCCTCGACACCGACTGGTACGAGTCGACCCGCCACGAGCTCGAGCACCTGTTCCCGCGCCTCGCCGTCGGCGGCGTGCTCCTGATCGACGACTACGGCCACTACCGCGGCTCGAAGAAGGCGACCGACGAGTACCTCCGCGACAAGCGGATCTTCCTCCAGCGCGTCGACTACGCCGCCCGGCTCGGCGTCAAGCAGTCCGGCTGAAGAGCCGGAACAGCTGCCACAGCCGCTCCTCGCGCGTCCAGAACGGGGCGGCGAGCAGGCGCCACCGCGCGACCCGCGGCGGGGCGCCGCCGCGTGTGGCGCGCGCGGCGGGGACGAGGTGGCCGCGCTCGGTGGTGAGCAGGCGCGCGGTTTCCGCGAACGTGCGCGGGGGCGCTCCCCGCACCAGCATCGCGCCGGGCTGCACCGCGCGCAGCGCGACGAGCCCGTGCCGGCACGCCTCGATCGCCTCCTCCTTGTCGAGCATCCGCGGCCACGCCTCGTCGCCCGGCACGACCGCGGCGAGCAGCACCGCGTCCGGCACCTCGTCGCGCGCGGCCTCGAGCGCGGCGCGCGCCGAGTCGTCGGGCGTCACGCCCGCCGCCACCACGAAGCTCCAGGGCTCGCTCATCGCGTCCACAGCGCCCGCACCTCCGAGGGCTGCACGATCCGCAGCGGCAGCGCGCACGCGAGGAACACGACGACGCCGATGCCGACCTTCGAACCGGCGGTCCAGCCGTCGGGCACGAGCAGGACGAGCACGAGCACCATCGCGGCGGTCGCGGCGGCCGCGCGGCCGATGCGCGAGAAGTCGAGCCGCGGGTGCCCGACGAGGACCCCGACCCGCCAGATGAGGTAGGCGAAGACGACCAGCTCCGCCGCCACCGTGGTGACCGCCGCGCCCGTCATCCCGTACTCGGGGATCACGATCAGGTTCGCGACGAGGTTCAGGACCGCGCCCAGCGTGACCGCGTACGCCTGGTGGCGCTCGTCGCCCAGCGCGATCGAGCTCGTGCCCCAGTTGATCGAGAACGGCACGAGCGCCGCGGCGAACATCAGCACGATGAACGGCGTCCCGGCGCGCTCGTACTCGACGCCGAACAGCCCGGGGATGAGCTGCTCGCCGACGACGAGCGCACCCGCGAGCATCGGCAGCGACGCGACGAGCGCCAGCGACGCGAAGTAGCCGATCTGCTCGCGCACCTCCTGCTTCGAGCGCTCCGCGAGCGCGCTGAAGTGCGGGAAGAGCACGGAGCCCCACAGCGCCGCGAACGCGAGGATCGCGAGCGGGATCCGGTAGGCGACCGCGTACTGGCCCACCTCCTCGGTGCCCTTGATGTAGCCGAGCAGGAGCGTGTCGACGGTGTAGTAGACGGAGATCATCACCGCCGAGATGCCGAACGGGATGCCGGCGCGGAAGCGCCGCACGAGGTCGGGCACGCGGACCTCGAGCACCGGACGCCCCGCGAGGCGCAGGACCGCGACGGCGGTGATCACGCTGGTCGCCGCCACGCCGGCGAGGTGGATCCAGGCCAGCGGCGTCGTGTCGCCCTCGTGCACGAAGAGGAAGGTCAGCACGGCGAACGCGAGCGCGCCCGCGACCCGCCCGATCGCCATGATCCCGAAGCGCTGGAAGCCGAAGAGGACGAAGACGAGCGAGGCGGCCTCCAGCGCGAACGTGAGCCCGACGATGGGGATGATCCCCTCCGACGTCTCGTCGGCCGCGATGAGCGGCGCGAGGAGGACGAGCAGCACGTACGGCACCACGCAGAGCGCCGCCTGGAGCGCGGCGATCTCGCCGAGCAGCGGCTTGACGCGCTCCGGGTCGCGGGCCAGCTCGCGGGTGGCGAGCGCGGTGACGCCGAAGTTCGCGGGGATCGCGAAGTACGCCATGAGGTTCAGGGCGAACGAGTACGAGCCGAGGTCCTGCGGGCCCAGCCGCCGCGCGATCACCGCGAGGACGAAGAAGCCGAGCACCTGCGCGAACAGGGTCGCCGCGCCCAGCGCGACGAAGCCGGTCACGGTGCGGCGCACGGGGCGCTCCTACGAGTGGGCGGGCCGCTGCTTGAAGAGGCCGTCGCGCAGCCCGCGCAGGACGGCCGCGAGCGCCCACGGCTTGAACCTCTCGTACGTCAGGAAGCGCTGGATCTGCGAGCACACGAGCAAAAGCCAGCCGACCTTCTCCTTCGGGCCGAGCGTGTCGCCGCGGATGATGAAGAGGCCGTTGCGCACCGCGTAGTAGAAGCGCGGCCCGCCCTGCCACGGGGCGTGCGCGGTCTTCGTCTTGTGCACCGCGACGCTCTGCGGGACCAGGTAGCCGGCCTCGTGGCGCAGGATGCGCTGGGTGAAGTCGATGTCGTCCGACCAGATCCAGAACCCCTTGCGGGGAAGGCCGTGGCGCTCGACCGCCTCGCGCCTGACGAGCAGCGAGGGGAACGTGTTGGCCCGGATGGGCACGAGCGTGCGCTCGACGCCCTCGACGAAGTGGTCGACGTCGAGGAGGTTGGGCGACGGCCAGTTCATCGGGTGCAGCCTCCCGTCCGTCCACAGGATCTTCGAGGCGAGCAGGGACGGGGCCGGAAGGCCGTCCAGGTGCACCGGCGCGTCGAGGAGCTTCTCGAGCGCGTCCGCGGCCGGGATCGTGTCGTCGTCCATCACCCACAGCCAGTCGACGCCCAGCGCGACGGCGGCCTTCATCCCCTCGTGGAAGCCGCCCGCGCTCCCCTCGTTCTCGGGCAGCGCCAGCACCTCGACGGCCGGGAACTCCTCGCGGACCATCTCGCGCGACCCGTCGGTCGAGGCGTTGTCGACGACGAGCACCGTGTCCGGCGCGCGCGACTGCGACGTGACCGCCTCGAGGCACTCGCGCAGCAGGTCCTTGCGGTTGTAGGTGACGACGACGCCGCAGACGCTCTCGCTCACGCGGTCCTCCAGAGGAGCTGCGAGCCGTCGTAGCGGCGGCGGATCTCGTCCATGTCGGGGTTGAGGAGGTCCCAGCCCCACTTCTCGCGCCAGTAGGCGTAGTGGTGGCGCAGGCGCTCGAGCTTCTCGGGCGAGCCTCCGCCGACGCCGGTGCGCTCGGTGATCCTCGCCTTGACGCCCGCCGGGAGCATGCGGCCGACGCGGGCCTCCGCGCGCTCGCGGAGGGACGCGGGCGCCTCGCGCGTCTCGCGCATGCCGACGCGGTGGATGACGTGGACCGTGGGCAGGAAGAAGTTCCTCTTGGAGAGCTTGTGGCGGATGGACAGCGCGAGGTCGAGGTCGTCGAACCAGACGGGCTGGAACCCCATGTCGTAGCCGCCGACCGCCAGCGCGTCGGCGCGGCGGTACATCATGCAGCACCCGATCCCGCTGTCGACCTCCACGGGCTCGGTCCCGTAGCGCACGTCCTCCTCGCGGAACCGCTCGACGTTCTGGTGCAGCGTCCGCCGGCCGACCGGCTCGGTGATGCGCGTGCTCCCGTCGTGCAGGCCCTCCGGGCAGACGATGTTCACGCCGTAGGCGTGCACGTAGCCCGAGTCGAAGACGACGCGCGGCGACACCACGCCCACCTCGTCGTCGGACTGCAGGAGCGCGAGCATCCGCTCGAGCCACCCGGGCGTCTCCACCGTCGCGTCGGCGGCGAGCTGGACGACGACGTCGCCGGTCGCCAGCTCGAGCCCCTTGTTGAGCGCGACGACGACGCCCGACGGCGGCTGCTCGTGGAGCACGAAGTCCGCGAAGCGGTCGGAGTCGCGCCAGCGGCGCAGGATCTCGCGGCTGGTGTCGGTGGACCCGTCGTCGACGACGACGACCTCGAAGTCCGGATGCGTCGTGTGCTCGGCGAGCCGCTCGAAGACCAGGTCCAGCGCCGGCTCGTTGTTGCGGTTCGGTATGAGGAGCGAAACGCGGGGCGTCACGCTGCCGCGGCCAACCGGGTCGCGAGCTTCTCGAACGTGGTGAG
>DASZDF010000452.1:0-3230 GCA_035942275.1 Solirubrobacteraceae bacterium
CCACACGAGCAGGGACCCTAGTTCCGTGGTGCGGCGGCCATCTCCAGCTCGTAGTCGAGCTCGCTGCGCACGCCGAGGCGGTGCAGGATCGCGTTGGCGTCGCGCAGGCTGTCGGCGTCGGTGACCGCGTCGGCGAGGCGCGCCGCGCTGTCCATCGCGACGTGGGGGTCGAGGAGGAAGGTCAGGCTGCCGACCGGGGAGAGCTCGACCTTGCGCCGGCCGCGGCGGATCGTCGTGCCGCCGCGGGCGCCGCGCGCGCAGCGGACGGCCATCGCGCTCGCCTCGGTCGGGACGACCTCGATCGCCGCCTCCAGCAGCGACGCCTCGTCCGGGCCGAGCCCGTACGCGCCGAGCCAGCCGCCGCGGGCGGCGATCTCGGCGATCCGGTCGAGGACCTCGGCGGGGGTCAGCTCGCCGTCGCAGCCGGCGCCGAAGACCGCGGCGACGACGCGCAGCTCTGGGTCGATGTGCCGCGCCGCGGCGAGCAGGATCGCGTCGGCGAGCGGGCTCGCCAGCCCGGGCTCGTCGCCGTGGGCGAGCGCGTCGCCGCCGACGTCGAGGAGCACGATCGCGTCGCAGCCGAGCCGCCGCGCCGCGTCGCTCAGGCCCCGGCCGACGCGCGCGGGGCCGGGGTTCGGGTCGACGAGCACCGTGCGCTCGCCGAGATGGCCGGCCATGTGCGACTCGGCGAACGCGATGCCCGACGACGCCGTCACCGTGTCCGGCCCGGCGAGCGCGACGGCCTCGTTGAGGACCTCCGCGTTCACGATCTCGTCGAGGCGGCGCGGGCCCGGCTCCGGGTCGATCGGCCGCCGCTCCCACGTGAGCCCACCGACGATCGCCTCGGCGCCCAGCGACCGAACGTACTGCGCGGCCGCGAGGGCACCGACGACGTCGCCGCCGCCGCCGATGCCGACGCACAGGACGCGACCGGCGCCCTGTAGCGATCTCATCCGCTGGTGACCGGGGTGGGTGGTGGGAGCCGCGCTACACCAGGGCCGGCTCGCGGACGAGCTCGGTGCCGCCGACGATCGCGAGGATCTCCTCCGCGGCGCGCTCGAACTCGTCGTCCGACAGGACCGGCGTGCCCTCGAAGGGCAGGTCCCGCTGGATCTCGCACCACGAGCGGCAGCCCGCGTAGGCGTCCTTCACCTTGACCGTCACCGGCCGCGGGATCCGGTACGTCCGCAGGAGCAGCACGTGGAGCGGATGGCGCCGCTTCCAGGCCAGCCGCTTCTCGGCGTAGTCCGTGGTCCAGACGTAGTAGGGGCTCAGAGCGTCGACGGTCCGGGGATCGGTGACGGTGACGTGCGCCGCGACCTCCGCCCACGCGCGGATCCGCACGCGGTCGGGTTGGGCGATGCCGCCGTCCCGGGTGAGCGCCTCGACGGGCGGCTCGCCGTCGGCCCACACGCCCTCCTCGAGGGCGCGCCGGAGCTCCGGCTGGTGGGACTCCCGGACGAGGTCGTTCTGCTGGTGGTCGAACGTGGGGTAGAGGAAGAAGCGGTCGTGCTCGAGCTTGAAGTGCTTGCCGGTCTCCCGGATGCCGCCCTTCCTGAGCGTGACGAGCTGCTCACCTTCCGCGAGAGCGCGAACGGTGACCGCCCATTCCTTGAACGCGATAGGCATGGAGTCAGATTTCGGTTGCGAACAACAAGGAATCCCGAGCGCCCCAACAGCAAGGGACAGGGCGACGGGACTGCCCTGATCGTGCCATAACAAGCCCGAAATCCCAAATCGCCCGCGAAAACCAACGCTGACGATCGGTCAGTCCTAACCGGCGGGTATGCCCCGCTGTCGCGCCGTCACAGGCGCGTGCCGGAAAGGCCTTCGAGCGCTTCGATGACCGCTGCGAAGTCAGCGTCTCCCAACCCACGGCCGACGGTCGCGGTGAGCACCTCGCGCGCGTCCGCCGCGACGGCGAACGGGACGCCCGCGGCCTGCGTCTCCTCGAGGCAGAGCCGGACGTCCTTGAGCATGTGCTCGGCCTTGAACAGCGTGGAGTAGTCGTGGGAGCGCATCGGGCCGGCCTTGAGATCGAGCATCGCCGAGCCGGCCGATCCGGCGCTCATGACGGCGACGAGGGCGTCGAGGTCGGCGCCGGTCGCACGGCCGGCGAGGAGCGCCTGGGCGACGGCGATCGTGTTCGCCGCGGCGAGCGCGTTGTTGATGAGCTTGACCATCTGGCCCTGGCCGAGCTCGCCGGCGTGGACGATGGTCTCGCCCATCGCCTCGAAGAGGGCGCGCGCCCGCTCGACATCCGGCGCGTCGCCGCCCGCCATGATCGTGAGCGTGCCGGCCTCGGCCTTGGGGGAGGAGCCGGTGACGGGCGCGTCGACGAACCGCATCCCGCCCTCGGTCAGCGCGGCGCCGATCGCCCGCGCGGCCGTCGGGCCGATCGTCGACATGTCGACGAAGAGCGTGCCGTCCCGCGCGCCGTGCGCCGCGCCGTCGTCGCCGAGCAGCACCGCCTCGACCTGCGGGCCGTCGACGACCATGGTGATGACGACCTCGGCCTGCGCGGCCGCCTCGGCGGGCGTCGCGGCGACCGCGCCCCCGAACGCCTCGGCCCTCTCGCGCGTCCGGTTCCAGACGACGAGGTCGTGGCCGGCGTCGCGGAGGTTCGCGGCCATCCGCGACCCCATGATCCCCAACCCCAGGAACGCGACGTTCACGGCCGCGATGCTACGCGGTGCCAGGCACGTTCACATTGGGGTGCCAGGCACGTCAACATTGCGGTGCCAGGCACGTTCAGGTTGCGGCGAGGCCCAGGCGGTGGGCGACGGCGGCCGCTTCGGTGCGGCTTCGGACGTCGAGCTTCGCGAGGATCCGCGACACGTGGACGCTCGCGGTCTTCTCGGCCATGAAGAGCGTCTCGCCGATCTCGCGGTTCGTGCGGCCCTCCGCGAGCAGCGCGAGGACCTCGCGCTCGCGCGCGGTCAGCCCGAGCTCGTCGGCGGGGGCCGGCGACGGCTCCGCCGCGTCCTCCTGCTCGCCGAGCCGCAGCCGCGCCCGCCGGGCGAGCACGACCAGCTCGTCGACGAGCCACCGCGCCCCGAGCCGCTGCGCGACCTCGTGGGCGCGCGCCGCCGCGTCCTGCGCGGCGGCCCGGTCGCCCGCGGCCGCCCAGGCCTCCGCCTCGCGCCACCGCCCGCGGGCCGCCTCGTAGGGCTCGAGGAGCTCCTCCCACCGGGCGGCGACAGTCGCCCACGTCGCCGCGTCCATCCGGC
>DASZDF010000453.1:0-6706 GCA_035942275.1 Solirubrobacteraceae bacterium
GTGGAGTGGGGTCGGTCGGGCCCGGAGCGGGGTCGCTCGGGCCAGTGGGCGGGTCGCTCGGCGGAGCGGGGTCGCTGGGGCCCGGGGCGGGGTCGGTCGGGTCGGTGGGCGGGTCGCTCGGTGGAGTGGGGTCGGTCGGGCCCGGGGGCTCGCCCGTCGCGGGGTCGCTCGGGACTGTCGGCTCGGCGTCCTCCGGCGCTCCGCCGACCCGCTCGAGGCCGACGTGCAGCGAGAGGTCGGGCGGCGGGACCACCGCGCTGCGGCTCGTGGCGGGCTCGTAGCCGTCGCGGGTCACGACCACGCGGTACGTGCCGGCCGCGACGTTCCAGCCGAACCGGCCCTCGGCGTCGGTCTCCTGGCCGTTGCGGTTCGGCGAGATGAACGGGTCGCCGGACAGCACGCGGCGCCACGTCTCGCCGTAGCGGCGCTCGAGCACGACGCGCGCTCCCGGCACCGCTGCGCGCACGCGGGCGACGTCGGCGGCGACCCCGGACCGGACGAGCTTGTCGTACGTCGCGCGGTCGTACACGATCCCCTGCGGATCCCAGAGCCCGAGCCCGCCGATGAGCACGCAGAACTCCTCCGGGATCAGCCCCTCCTCCTCGAGCGTGTAGCAGAGGTAGAGCACCGAGTCGCGCAGGCACTCGACGACGAAGCGGTAGGTGTCGCCGACCGGCGGCCCGGTGGGCGCGAGCGCGTCGAGGTAGAGCTCCGGCGACTTCCCGCGCGGCACGGTGCGCAGCGTCATGCTGCCCGCCACCACGACGCTCGCGCCGGTGTTCACCGACAGCGACACGCCCAGGTTGACCTGCGCCGAGCCGTCCGCGCACCGCGGGAACGCGGCCGCCTGGGACGGCGTCAGCCCGATCGTGCCCGAGGTGTTGACGTTCACGACGGTGCCGTCGGGCAGCGTGACCGGGTCGAACACGGGCGGATCCACCGCCGTCTCCATCCGCCAATGGATCGTCGCCACGCGCAGCGGCTCCTCCGGGTCGTGGAAACCGTCGTCGTCGCGGTCGGCGTAGACCGTCAGCTGGTCGCGGCCCTCGTTGCGGCCCGTCCACGCCACGGAGACGACGCCGGCCACGTCCGTCGTCGCGGCGCCCGAGCGCTCGTGCGCGCCCGAGATCGTCCAGCGCATCGTCGTCCCGGCCTCGGGCAGCTCGAGGCCGTCGCGCAGGGTCACGGCGACGCGATGCTCGGTCCCGGTCTCCGCGGCGGTCTGCGCCGGCGTCACCCCGAGCTCGTCCGGACGCCCGACGCGCCACACGAGCTCGTAACGGGCTGAGCCGCCGCCCTCCAGCGAGTCGCCGGCCGCGCCGCCCCACTCGACGGCGACCCCGCGGTCCTCGGAGAACGAGCCCACCGACTCCCCCAGCGCGTACGTCGCGGCGAGGCGGTAGCCCAGATCCCAGGCGTACGTCGCCGTGTAGCCGCTCCACGGCGAGCCGGCGACCTCCTCGATGCCGGTCGCCAGGCCGGTGGCGGTGTCCGAGAAGCCGAGGAACCGCGTGCCGCTGCCGACGAAGAGCGGCGTCCCCGCCCCGCCGGACGCCTGAAGCGTCGCGCCGACGCGCGGCCGGTAGCTGATCGCGGCGCCCGTGAGGTTCTCGACCTCGTACGCCACCCGTACGCGGGTGTCGCCGTCGCGGTGGCGGACGGTCTGGCGCACCCGCACGCGGTCGACGCCGAGCGTTCGCACGACGTAGCTGCTGCGCAGCACGCGCTCGTCCCCCTCGACGGTGAGGACGGGATCGCCTTCGCCGTAGAAGCGCGAGGTGCCGACCGACGCCGTTCCCAGCGCGCCCTCCAGGAACGCGAGGTGGAACCCGTTCGCGGAGTAGGTGTCGCTGTCGAAGGCGACGCCGCGGAAGGCCGGGTCGTCGGCCGCGATGCGCAGCGCGCCGACGCTGCTGAGGGTGACGTCGAGCGGCGCGCCGTCCGCGGTCAGGCTCGTCGACGGCGGCGGCGCGGGCTGCTCCCACAACACCGCGACGCGCTCCTCCGGCTCGCCCGCCTCGCGCTCCCCGTCGCGGTCGGCGTCGGCGTGCAGGACGAGCGTGTCCTCGCCCGGGCGCGCCCCGACGTACGAGAGCCACGCGTAGCCCTGGGTGTCCGTCTCGATGGCCTCGGCGGGGCGCGCGTTCGGCCCCTCGACCCACCACCGCAGCGATGCGCCGGCCGCCCGCTTGCCGAGCCCGTCGTGGTGGACGACGGTGAAGGACCGCGTCGACCCCGCCTCTCGCGCGTACCAGCTGTCGTGGCTGTAGACCGTGAACGGCGGGGGCGGCGGCGCCCACGTGACCTGCCACGACGCGGCCGGCTCCGCGTCGTCGCGCACGCCGTCGCCGTCGCGGTCGTGCCACGCGAGGACCTCGTCGGTCCCCGCCTGCCGGGCGTCGAGGACCACCGTCGCGTAGCCGTTCGCGTCCACGGTCGCGCTCCCGGGCACGCTCGTCGGGTTGGCGCCCGTGACCGTCCAGCGGACCGTGCTCCCGGTGGCGGGCACCGAGCACGCGTCCCGCACCTCGAACAGCGTGCGCTCCGTGCTGGTGCCGACCTGGAGGCCGCCGTACCACGACGGATGGTGCACGAACCGCCGCAGCTCCGGCCCCCACCAGACCCCCCGCGTCGCCCGCGGCTCGTCCGCGCCCGCGACGCCGTCGCCGTTCTCGTCGAGCAGCGCCGTCAGGACCGCGTGACCCTCGTCGCAGCCGGTGACCGTCGCGCTGCCGGCGCCGCCCGCCGATGCCGTCGCGGCGCGCCAGCCCTCGGTCGCGTTCGTGCCCTCGAGCCGCCAGAGGTACGAGGCGCCCGCGGCGGGCGTGCCGTCGGCGCGGCGGAACGCGAACGCGTAGCGCTGGGACAGGCCCGCCGCCTCGGTGTGGTAGTCGTCGCGCTGGATCGTGATCGGGGGCGGCGGCGGCGACCAGCTCAGCGTGAGCGTCTGGACGGGCTCGCCCGCGTCCTCCTCGCCGTCGCCGTCGTCGTCCACGTGCAGGCGCAGCTCGTCGTCACCCGCGTGCACGGGGTGCAGCGTCACCGTCGCGCGGCCGTCGTAGGTCGAGGTGGCGGTCCCGCCACCGGAGTTCGCGCCGGTCAGCGACCACCGCACCTGCCGGGCCGCCGGGTACCCGGCGACGTCGCGCGTCTCGAGGTGCACGTGCTCGACGTTGCCTGCCGCCGTGGACCGCCATTCCCGCCAGACCGACAGCCGCGGCGGCGGGTCGCTCCAGTAGACGCTCCTCCAGGTCGAGGGCTCGCCCGGGTCCTCGGCGCCGTCGCCGTCGAGGTCCGCCCAGACGACGAGGTCGTCGTAGCCCCTCTGGGTCCCGACGTAGGCGATCTCGCCGGTGCCGTCGGCGCCGGCGATCGCGGCCGGCACCTCGATCCCGCCGTTCGCCCCCGAGACCCGCACGCGCAGGGTGACGCCCGCGGAGGGCCGGCCGAGGAGGTCGCGGAGCGTCACCGCGAGCCGGTGCTCGCTGCCGACGTAGGTGCTGTACCACGTGTTCGATCCGGTCGTGACCTGGAGCCTCGGGAGCGGGACCGCGTGCCACAGGACCTCGTAGCGCGCCTCCTCGCCCGGCGCCAGCGCCGCCGCCGTGTCGAGGTGGTCCTCCCACGCGACGGCGGCGCCGGCGTCGTGGCCCGAGTCGTCGACGCCGTCGCCGATCCCGCCGGCGTCGCGCAGCAGGCGCGCGATCGTGCCGGCGTCGGCCTCGCGCGCGTGCGCCCACGCGGCCACGGGGGTCGGCGCCGCTTCGCCGGGGAGGACCGACGACCGGACCTCCTGCGCCCCGGCCGCCGTGCCGTCGCCGGCGAGCGCCCCGATGAAGCGCTCCACGCCGGGGATCTCGTGCCCGGTGGCGATGTCGGCGCCCGCGGGCGCGAGGTCCGCCGCGGCCAGCGCCCGGAACCGGACCGGCTCGGCCCCCGCGTTGCGCACGCGGTAGGTGACGCGGACCGCGCGCCCGTCGCCGCCGAGGCGGACCGTCTGGCGGATGCGCAGGGCCTCGAGCTCGCCGGCGCGAAGCGCGTACTCGGTCTCCTGCACGAGGACGCCGTCGACGACGCTCACCGGCGAGGAGGAGACCGGGACGAAGCGCTCCGCCGACCACACCCCGCCGTAGAGCCGCCCGGCGAGGGGCCCGTCCGCCATCCGCACGAAGAGGCCGCCCCAGACGGTGCCGATCGGGTCCCACTCGCGCGCGATGCGCAGGCCGCCCGACGGCTCGGCCGTGACGCGCACGGTTCCGTCCCACATGGTGTTGGCGCCGGCGCTCGCCGGAAGGACGAGCAGGAGCAGCACCAGCAGCGCCGTCATCCGTGCGGCGCGAGGTTCCTTCCCCCGATGATCCTTGCCTAGCATCCTGCCGGCTCGCTAAGGCATCGTAAACCACAAAACCCGTATGTCGAGCGATCTGCCGGAAAGAAACCTCCGGGGTCAGCGCGGCAGGAAGACGGTCCGGTCGCGGAGGCGCTCGACCGTCGCCGCGGGCAGGTCCATCACCGCGCCCATGTCGGCCAGCGACGAGAAACCGCCGAGCTCCTCCCGCACCCGCGCGATCTCGTTCGCCGTCTCGTAGTCGATCCCGGGCAGCTCGACGAGGACGTGCGGCGAGGCGTTGTTGACGTCGACGAGCCCTGCGTGGTCCGCCTCCCTGCCGAGGTCCGGCCGGCCGACGCCCAGCTCGCGGGCCAGCTCGGGCCGCTCCGCCGCCAGCCGGCGCGCCTCCTCCCGGGCGGCGAGGCGCTTCTCGGCCTCCAGCACGCCGGAGCGCATGCGCCGCTGCCACGCCGGCGCCAGCGCGATCGACAGCCCGACCCCGAGCAGGAAGACGCAGGCGATGAACCACTCCGCGAACTCCTCGCGGAACGAGCCCTCCGGGTGGTCGCCGCTGAGCGCGAACGCGGCGACCATGCTCACGAAGAACACCCCGGCGAGGATCTGAAGGCTCCTCATGCGCGCGCGCACGCCCGCGTAGAGGAACCCGATCCACGTCGTCAGCCCGAGGGGGAGGCTCGCGAGCACCCACCAGGGCCGCGGCCGGTCGAACATGGCCCTAGATCGCGTCCCGCGGGTCGTCGTCGGGCGTGGGCGTCACGAGCAGGAGCAGCCCGCCGACGAGCAGGAGCAGGACGCCGGCGAGCGTCTCGAGGAAGAACCCGATCGCCGGCTCGGCGCGGGCGTCCTCGTAGGAGACCGACTCGCGCAGCGTCCCGGACTCGCGCGCCGCCGACAGGTCGACGGTGAGCGCGATCACGATCACCACGAGCCCGATCCCGGCGAGCGCCCACATCGCGGGCCGGGCGCCCCGCAGCGCCCCGAGCAGCATCGGCACCGAGGCGAGCCCGAGCAGCAGCATCGCGAACGCGTGGTTGCGCCAGCCGGCCTCGCTCCGCGTCTCGGTCTCGAGCGCGCCGACGAGCACCTTGTAGAGCGGCAGGAACTCGCTCACGATCAGCAGGACCGCGGCCACCGCGGCCAGGCCGGCGAGGGCCAGGCGACTGGTCGGAGAGCCCTCCAGGGCGCCCCGCCAACCCCGCCGGGAGGGCGGCGATCCGGTGCTATCATCGTTCATCGCTTCGCGGGCTGGAGCGCTCATCTGGGCGCGCCCGCGAATCTCGACGCAGCAGATGGGAACCTCGACCACATAGGGCCAGGCACAAAGCAGGATGCTGTGCGTGCGGGCCCGAGGGGCCCGCTTTTTTTGTCCGACGCAGCAGACAGAGCCGACGCCACCCTCACATTCATGCCCCGCAAGTTCCCCCTCGAGAAGACCCGCAACATCGGCATCATGGCGCACATCGATGCCGGCAAGACGACGACGACGGAGCGCATCCTCTACTACACGGGTCGCACCTACAAGATCGGCGAGGTCCACGAGGGCGCGGCCACGATGGACTGGATGGAGCAGGAGCAGGAGCGCGGCATCACGATCACGTCCGCCGCGACGACCGCTCAGTGGCGCGACCACCGCATCAACATCATCGACACGCCGGGGCACGTCGACTTCACCGTCGAGGTCGAGCGCTCGCTGCGCGTCCTCGACGGCGCGATCGCTCTCTTCGATTCCGTCGCCGGCGTCGAGCCGCAGTCCGAGACCGTCTGGCGGCAGGCCGACAAGTACTCGGTCCCGCGCATCGCGTTCATCAACAAGATGGACCGCACCGGCGCGGACTTCGAGATGTCGGTCCGCACCATGCACGACCGCCTCGGCGCGAAGGCCGTCCCGGTCCAGCTGCCGTGGGGCGCCGAGGGCGACTTCAAGGGCATCGTCGACCTCATCGGCATGAAGGCCATCCACTACCTCGACGAGCTGGGGATGGAGCAGGAGGTCATCGACATCCCGGCCGACCTCGAGCAGGCCGCGCACGACGCGCGCGAACACCTGCTCAACGAGCTGTCGGAGCTCGACGACGAGCTGGCCGAGCCCGCGCTCGAGGAGCTCGGCGGCGGCGACCCCGTCCCGGTCGAGCAGCTCAAGGCCTCCATCCGCAAGGAGACGCTCGCGATCGCGATGACGCCGGTCTTCTGCGGCTCGGCGTTCAAGAACAAGGGCGTGCAGCCCCTGCTCGACGCCGTGCTCGACTACCTGCCGAGCCCGCTCGACGTCCCGCCGATGGTCGCCACCGAGGTGCTCAAGGGCGGCGTCGACGGCGGCGAGGTCGAGCGCCCGCCGAAGGACGACGTGCCGTTCGC
>DASZDF010000454.1:0-5979 GCA_035942275.1 Solirubrobacteraceae bacterium
GGTAACGGTCGGCCGGGTCCTTCGCGAGCGCGCGCAGGACGACGTAGTCGAGGTCGCGCGGCACCTCCGGGCGGAGGCTCGACGGAGGCGCGGGCGTCTGCTGCAGGTGCTTCATCGCGATCTCGACCGGCGTCTGCCCCGTGAACGGCACCGTTCCGGTCAGCAACTCGTACAGCACGATCCCGGTCGAGTAGAGGTCGGAGGGCTGGTCGACCGGTGCTCCGCGGGCCTGCTCGGGCGAGAGGTACTGCGCGGTGCCGACGATCGAGCCCACCTCCGTCATCTGGGCGCCGCCCGCCCGCGCGATGCCGAAGTCCGTGACCTTCACGCGCCCCTCGTCGTCCACGATCGCGTTGTGGGGCTTGATGTCGCGGTGGACGATCCCGCGGCGGTGGGCGAAGCGCAGCGCCTTGAGGACCTGGACGGCGATCGCGACCGCGCGCTCGGGCGGCAGCGGCCCCTCGCGCCGCAGCAGCGACCGCAGGTCCTCGCCCTCGACGAAGCGCATCGCGATGTAGGGGATGCCGTCCTCCTCGCCGGCGGAGAAGATCGGCAGCACGTTCGGGTGGTCGATCCCCGCCGCGGCCTTCGACTCGCGCACGAAGCGCTCGCGGAACGAGGGGTCCGACGCGAGCGCGGGCGAGATCGTCTTCAGCGCCACGACGCGGTCGAGCGCCAGCTCGACCGCGCGGTAGACGACGCCCATCCCGCCGCGGCCGGCGACGCCCTCGATCCGGTGACCGGCGAAGACGTCGCCCGGCTGGAGGTCCATCTACTGCTGCTGCGCGGCGGTGAGCATCAGCCCACCGTCTACCACGTACGACGCTCCGGTGACGTAGGACGAGTCGGGCCCGGCGAGCCAGGCGATCAGCGCCGCGACCTCGTGCGCCTCGCCGGCGCGCCCGACCGGGATGCCGTCGCTCGGCTCGGGCTCCTGGTCCTCCTGATCGGTCATCCGCGTGGCGATCTGCCCCGGCGCGACCGAGTTCACGGTGATCCCGTGCTCGGCCAGCTCGAGCGCCATGACCTTCGTGAGCCCGCCGAGCCCGTGCTTCGACGCGGTGTACGGGCCGCTGCCCTCGAGCGGGATGTGCTCGTGCACCGAGGTGACGTTGACGATCCGCCCGCCGCCGCCCGCGGCGACGAACCGCTTGGCTGCCGTCTGCGCGCAGACGAACGCGCCGGTCAGGTTGACGTCGATGACGCCCTGCCACTCCGCGAGCTCCATCTCGAGGACCGGCTTCTCGGTGCCGTACCCGGCGTTGTTGACGAGGACGTCGAGACCCCCGAGGGCGTCGGCCAGCTCCTCGACCGCCTGCGACGCGCCGGCGAGGTCGTGCAGGTCGAGGTGGACGGCCTCGAGCTTCCGGCCGGCGTCCCCGATCTCGGATCGCAGCGACTCCACGCGGTCCTCGTCGCGGTGCCAGGTGATGCCGACGTCGAAGCCGGCGGCGGCGAGGGCGACCGCGGCGGCGCGGCCGATGCCGCTGTTCCCTCCGGTGACGATGGCGACAGGCATGCCCGGCCGCTACCCACCGCGCTCACTCCGCGAACGAGACGATCCGCCAGCGCCCGTCGACCCGCCGCGTCGTGATCGAGCCCTCGTCGCCGTCGGCGAAGAACTCGACCACGACCGTGTCGCCCGTCGCCTCGCGCTCGACGATCTCGATCTCCTCCGGCGCCGGCTGCCCGGCGACGGTGCGCGCGCAGCGCTCGCGCGCGGCCGCCGCGCCGCGCACGCGGACGATCTGCTGGAGCAGCGCGGGCTCGACGAGGTCGCACTTCGACGCGTCGGTGCGGGTCACGAACGCCTCGGCCAGGCACTCGGGCGAGTCGGGATAGCCGTCCCCGCACCCTCCGCCGCCGCCGACGAGCAGGACGGCCACGACCACCGCGACGGCGAGCGCGGCGAGGCCGGCGACCAGTGCGGCACGGCGTGACACGCGCGTCATGCAAGCAGCCGCGCGGTCTACGCTGCGGCACTCGATGCGCCCCGCCGCGACCGTCCTCGTGCTCGCCGCCCTCGCCGGCTGCGGGGGCGACGAGCCGCGCGCCCCGGAGGAGGTCGCGCGCGCGTACGTCGCGAGCGACGACCCGGCGAAGTGCGACGACGCCGACCTCGCGTTCCTCGAGCGCCAGAGCAAGCGCAAGGGGGACGCGGCACGCCAGGCGTGTCGGCGCAGCGTCGAGAGCACGAGCCCCCCGAAGGACGTCCGTGTGCGGTCGCAGAAGGTGCGCGGCGACCGCGCCGAGGTGGTGCTCGAGGCGAGCGGACAGCGCCTGCGCGTGACGCTGCGCCGCAGCGGCGACGCCTGGCGCGTGACGGGCCTCGGCTGACCGGCGCAAGCCCCCGGCGCATAGGACTACCTTCCAGAGGATGACCCCGCGCCTGCTCGCGGCCGTCGCCGCGGTTCTCCTCCTCCTCGTCTCCGCGCCCGCCGCGATCGCCCAGGTGGAGGGGCCCGACGCAGGGCAGAACGAGTTCTTCTTCCACGGCGAGAAGGTGAACGGGGCGTTCTTCGACACCGCCCCGCCGGACAGCCCCACGCCGATGACGCAGGACACCGGCCCGTACGCGAACCCGGACTTCCCGAACAACCCGCTCGCGGCGGCGTGGATGCACAGCGAGGAGGACGCGGCAAGCCTGTCGCCCGACACCGTCAACGGCAAGCAGATCGTCTTCCGCTGGTACTGGAGCTCCCCGAACGCGACGGGCGTGGTGGCCGGGATTCCCGCCTCGGTCAGCGTCTTCGCCATCCCGGAGCAGGGAGACGGGCGCGTCATCGGCCGCGAGACGGTCGAGATCGTCGTCGGCGCGACGCCGATGATCAACGAGAGCCTCGTGCTGATCACCGGCACGCTCGCTGCGGGCGAGCGGCTGCTCGTGCAGGTCGTCTCGACGGGCCTCGACACCGGCCCCGGCCTCGTGGCCGTCTACGACTCCACGGACTACCCCTCCGGCTTCTCGTTCCGCGATCCGCCGCCGGGCACCGGCGACGAGGACTTCGAAGGCGTGGACGGCCTGGCGTCCGCGCCCGCGCGGGGGCTCGCCTTCTCCGCGACGCTGGCCGCCGACCCGCAGCGCGACGAGTCCGAGCCGAACATCGAGATCGACAACGACGGCAACATCTACACGTGCGGCCCGACCGGCGCCTCGCAGGGCGCGGACTACGCACAGGTCTCGCGCGACGGCGGCAACCAGTTCTACCTGATGGGCGAGCCGCCGCGCGGGCAGCAGGCGTTCGGCGGCGGCGGGGACTGCGGCCTGGCGACCTCGCCGGAACGCAACGAGCAGGGCAACTTCACCTACTCGTACACGGGCCTCGGTCCGCTGACGAACTTCTCCACGGCGTCCTCCGACGACGTCGGCCAGACGATGAAGAGCAGCCCGAGCTCGCAGTCCGTCCCGGGTGTGGACCGCCAGTGGCAGACGTTCCTCGACGTCGACAGCGTCCTGCTCTCCTACAACCAGCAGGCGCCGCGCCAGGTCGTGATCCAGCGCTCCGACGACGGCGGCGTGAACTACGGGCCGTCGATCCCGGCGACCTCGACGAACCCCGGCTTCCCGGGGCCGATGCACCACCTGCCCGCGTCCGCCAACCCGGAGGGGGAGGAGGCCGGGCGCGTGCCGTACTTCGCCTTCAACCGCGGCCGCCAGGTCTTCCTCGCGATGTCGGTCGACGAGGGCGCGTCGTGGCACAACTGCAAGGTGGCCGAGGCGCCCGGCACGCCGGCGCTCTTCCCGACGGCCGACAACGACGCCGAGGGCAACATCTACGTCGCCTACAGCGAGAACACCGACTTCCACGCGTTCATGCACGTGCTGCCGGTCGGCGAGGTCGAGTCGTGCGTTGCGGAGGGCTCCGAGGTCAGCACGGTGAAGGGCGCCCAGATCGAGTCGACCGAGGTGCAGGCCAACGTCCTGCCGCCGATCCAGATCGACCGCGACGCCGTCCGCTCGTCGGTCTTCGCCTGGGTCACCGCGGGAGCGGATCCGGGACGCGCGGCGGTGACGTTCTACGGCTCGGAGACGAACGGCAATCCGAACGTCGGGCCGAGCGAGGACGAGGAGGGCAACCCCACGGGCTTCCGTGGGAGCTGGGACGTGTACGTGGCGCAGACGCTCAACGCGCTGGACGCGAACCCCGACGTCGCGCAGGTGAAGGCGACGACCCACCCGTTCCACTACGACTCGATCTGCCTGAACGGGACCGCCTGCGTCCTGACGCTCGGCGACCGGTCGCTGGCCGACTTCTTCGCGATCGACTTCAACCCGAAGAACCACTCGCTGCACGTCGTCTACAACCAGGGCTACAAGCGGCCTGGCGACTCCGCGGGGGTGCTCGCCACGCCGGCCGTGGTCAGCCAGATCGCCGGCCCGACGCTCGACGGCGAGCCGATCGAGCCCGCGCAGGGCGAGCCGCTGGCGAGCGGGCGCGACGACGCCGAGGGCGACGCGATCACGGACTACTCGCACATCTGCCTCGAGACCGACTGCCCGGCCAAGCCGGCGGCGGGCGAGAACCAGCCGGGCGCGGACCTGCGTTCGGTGACGGTCGGCCCGCAGCTCGACCTCGCCGACAACAACAAGGAGGTCCCCAACGGCGGCTTCACCGTGACGATGAAGGTCGCCGACCTCTCCGACGGCGCGCTCGAGCAGGCGCTCGTCGACCAGCGCGCCACCGGCCTGCAGTTCGTCTTCCGCTGGATCAACGGGTTCCGCTCCTCCGCGGCGGTCGCGCGCTGGAACCCGGCTGAGGGGTTCGTCTTCGGCTACAACGACTTCGTCGTCGCCAACTTCTCCTGCGGCTCGACCAACTGCCTCACGTATCCCGGGACCCAGGCGATCCAGGGGACCGTCGACCAGGCAAGCGGGACGATCAGGCTGAGCGTCCCGCGCGCGAACCTGAAGGGGCTCGTCGGCTCGACGGGGCCGGACCAGCGGCCGGAGGAGAAGCCGGCCGGCGACGAGACGCGCTTCTACGACGGCGTCGCGTTCGTGCTCGCCTCGCCCGTGTCGAACGACACGGCCGAGCAGGGGTTCCTCTACCCCTTCGACAACACGCCGTCGTTCGACTTCCTGATCGGCGGCAAGCCGCCGGCGAAGACCGAGACGAAGGCGCCGGACGTCGTGCCGGTGCCCGATCCCGCTCCGGCGCCGTCCCCGGCTCCGGCTCCGGCCGCGTGCCAGGCCTTCCGCCGCTTCCGCTCCGCGAGCGCTCGGGGCGCGGGCGACGGCGTTCGGCTGGCGTTCACCGGCGTGGAGCCGTTCACGGCCCGCGGGACGGATCGCGTCGACGTCGACGTGTTCCGCTCCTCGCGCGGGCGGCGGATCGTCGGGCCGCTGCTCGTGGCGCGCTTCCGCGACCGCGCGCGCTCGTTCACGTGGGACGGGGAGGCGAACCGCGCCCGCAGGCGCGTCGGCTACGGCTGGTACTTCGTGCGCTACCGGTCCGGCGGCGACGTGCGGCGGCTGACGCTGCGCCGGCGCGACGGCAAGTGGACGCGGCGGCCGTCGTTCCACCGGCGGCGCTCGTGCCGCGTGCTGAAGCTGTTCAAGCTCAGCCGGCCCGTGTTCGGCGGGCCGACGCGGCGCCGACTCGGCATCGCGTACCGGCTGACCGAGGACGCGACGGTGCGGGTGCGCGTCATGCGCGGCCGGCGGGTCGTGCGGCGATACGCCGCGCGCCGGGTCGAGGCCGGGCGGATCGTGCGGCTGCGGCTGGGCGCGAAGGGCCTGCGCCGCGGCGACCACCGCGTGATCGTGCAGGCCGCCGGCTCCGCGACCGTGACGGCGTCGCTCACCGCGCGCCGGCTGTAGCGTCGGGCGATCGCCGACGCGGTCGCCCGCCACTACGACGTCCTCGACGAGCTCTACCGACGCGTCTGGGGCGAGCACGTCCATCACGGGCTGTGGACGACGCGCGCGGACCCGCCCGACATCGCCGCGCGGGCGCTGGCCGAGCGGGTCGCGGCCGA
>DASZDF010000455.1:0-5654 GCA_035942275.1 Solirubrobacteraceae bacterium
GGTCGGCGCCGCCGTCGACGACGCGGCGGCCGCCGCCCCCGAACCGGCCCGCCCGCCGCTCGAGGCTGTCGGCGAAGTGGCCGACGCGGTCGCCGCGACCTGCCGCAGCCTCCCCGTCTGCCCCTGACGATGGAGCGACCGCGGCCGCGTGGCGCGCGGAGCTCTGTGACGCGCCTCACTCGACGCCCCCGCCGCACGCGGGAATGTTGAGTCGGCGCTCACATGCTGCTCCGCCTCGCCGATCTCGTCTCCGGCCGTCCGAAGCGCGTCCTGCTCGCGACGCTCGGGGCGTTCCTCGTCGCTGTCGCGTTCGGCGGCCCGGTCGCGGGGCTGCTCTCCAGCGACGACGAGTTCGACGACCCGGACTCGGAGAGCCAGGTCGCGGCCGAGCGGCTGACCGACGCCGCCGGCGTCCACCAGACGCCAGGGGTGATCGTGCTCGTCCGCGGCGCCGACCCCCAACGGCGAGCTGCCGACGTCGCCACGGAGATCGAGCGCGAGCCGCGTGTCGCCCGCGCGACCCGCGGCCCGCTCTCGAAGGACCGCCGCGCAACGTTCGTCGCCGTGACGCTGAAGTCGGGCGACGACGAGGACGAGGTCGCCGAGCGCCTCGCCGACCGGCTCGAGGGGCGGCCCGGCCTGACGGTGGGCGGCCACGCGCTCACCGGCGCGCTCATCGGCGAGCAGGTGCAGAAGGACCTCGCCCGCGCGGAGATGATCGCGTTCCCGATCCTCTTCCTGCTCAGCCTGTGGGTGTTCCGCGGGTTCGTCGCGGCGCTGCTGCCGCTCTTCGTCGGCGTCCTCTCGATCTTCGGCACGTTCCTCGCGCTGCGCCTCGTCAACGAGGCGACGCCGCTCTCGGTCTTCGCGCTGAACCTCGCGATCGCGATGGGCCTCGGCCTCGCCATCGACTACAGCCTCTTCGTCGTCTCCCGCTACCGCGAGGAGCTCGCGCGCGGCAGCCCGCAGCCGCTGCACCGCACGCTCGCCACCGCCGGCCGCACGGTCGTCTTCAGCGCGGTCACGGTGGCCGTCGCGCTGCGCGCGCTCACGGTCTTCCCACAGCGCTTCCTCTACTCGATGGGGATCAGCGGCGCGTTCGCCGCGCTCATCGCCGGGCTCGTCACGATCACCGCCCTGCCCGCGCTGCTCGGCCTGCTCGGGCCGCGGCTCGACGCCCGGCCCGCCGAGGAGGGCTTCTGGTACCGGCTCTCGCACGCCGTCATGCGGCGGCCGGGCATCGTCGCGGCGGTCACCGCCGGCGCGCTCCTCCTCGCGGGACTGCCCGCGCTCGGCATCCAGTTCACCGGCGTGGACGCCACGACGCTCCCGCAGGGCTCGGCCGTCCGCGAGGTCGACACAGCGCTGCGCACGGAGTTCCCGCCCGCGCCCACCTCTCCCGCCACCGTGACGGTCGAGGACGACCGCGACCCGGTGGCCTACGCCGGCCGCCTCCGGCAGCTCGACGGCCCCGCTGGCGTCGCCGGTCCCCGCCGCGTCGGCGACCTAACTGTGATCGACGTCATCCCGCGGCACCGCGCGCTCGACGATCGGAGCCTCGACCTCGTCCGCGTGATCCGCGAGCCGGGGGTCTCGGTCTCCGGCCAGTCGGCGTCGTTCGTCGACCAGCAGGACGCGCTGGCCGACGGCCTGCCGCTCGCGCTCGCGATCCTCGCGCTCACGACGTTCACGATCCTGTTCGTGATGACGGGCTCGGTGGTGCTGCCGCTCAAGGCGCTCCTGATGAACCTCCTCTCGCTCAGCGCCGCGTTCGGCCTGCTCGTGCTGATCTTCCAGGACGGCCGCTTCGAGTCGCTGCTCGACTACACGTCCCAGGGGGCGCTCGAGTCGACGCAGCCGGTGCTGCTCTTCGCCGTCGCCTTCGCGCTCTCGACCGACTACGGCGTCTTCCTGCTGACGCGGATCAAGGAGGCGCGCGACGCCGGCGCGTCCAACGACGAGGCGGTGGCGCTCGGCCTGCAGAGGACGGGCCGGATCGTCACCGCGGCCGCGCTGCTGCTGAGCGTCGCGCTCGCCGCCTTCGCCACCTCCGAGATCATCTTCATCAAGCAGGTCGGCCTCGGCACCGTGTTCGCGGTGATGATCGACGCCACGATCATCCGCGCGCTGCTCGTCCCGTCGCTCATGAAGCTGCTCGGCGAGTGGAACTGGTGGGCGCCCGGCCCGCTGCGCAGGCTGCACCGGAGGATCGGGCTCGCCGAAGGCTGACTAGCATCCGGCGCCGTGAGCGGACTCGAAGCGGCCCTGGAGAAGATGCGCGCCGACGGCGCGCAACCGGTCGCCGTCGACACCTTCCGTCACTACTACGAGCGCCTCGAGGCCGGCGAGGCGGGCCTGCTGCGCGAGGACGAGATCGAGCCGGTCGCCGACGCGCCCGCGTTCGAGGACCTCGACGAGCCGAGCGACGACGAGGTGCGGACCGCGCTCGACGAGGCCGTCGTCCTCAAGCTCAACGGCGGCCTCGGCACCGGCATGGGGATGACGAAGGCGAAGTCGCTGCTCGAGGTCAAGGACGGCCGCACGTTCCTCGACGTCATCGTCGGGCAGGTGCTCGCGATGCGGGAGTCGACGGGCGCGCGCGTCCCGCTCGTGCTCATGAACTCGTTCGCGACCCGCGAGGACTCCCTCGCCGCGCTGCGCTGCCACGAGGGGATCGAGGCCGACGTCCCGCTCGACTTCGTGCAGAACCGCGTCCCGAAGATCCGCGCCGACGACCTCATGCCGGTCGAGTGGCCCGCGAACCCCGAGCAGGAGTGGGCGCCGCCCGGCCACGGCGACCTGTATCCGGCGCTGGTCGCCTCGGGGATGCTCGACGCGCTGCTCGACCGCGGCTACCGCTACGCGTTCGTGTCGAACTCCGACAACCTCGGCGCGACCCTCGACCCGCGCATCCTCACGTGGCTCGCGCGCGAGGACGTGCCCTTCCTGATGGAGGTCGCGGTCCGCAGCGAGCAGGACCGCAAGGGCGGGCACCTGGCGCGCCGCCGCGGCGGCGGGCTCGTTCTGCGCGAGATCGCCCAGACGGCGGACGAGGACGTCCCCGCCTTCCAGGACATCGACCGCCACCGGTTCTTCAACACGAACACGATGTGGGTCGACCTGCGCGCGCTGAAGGTCACGCTGAGCGAGCACGGCGGGGTGCTCCCGCTGCCGATGATCGTCAACCGCAAGACGGTCGACCCCGCCGACAAGTCGTCGCCGAAGGTCATCCAGCTCGAGAGCGCGATGGCCGCGGCGATCGACGTCTTCGAGGGGGCGCAGGCGCTCAAGGTGCCGAAGTCGCGCTTCGCGCCGGTGAAGACGACGGACGACCTGCTCCTCGTCCGCTCCGACGCCTACGCGCTGACCGGCGAGGGCCACCTCGAGCTGGTGCCGCGCATGCCGCCGCTCGTCGAGCTCGACCCCGAGTTCTTCAAGCTCATCGACGCCTTCGACGCGCGTTTCGCCGCAGGTCCGCCGTCGCTGGTCGGGGCGCGGCACCTGCGGGTGGAGGGGGACGTCTCGTTCGGCGCCGGCGTCGTCGTGAAGGGCGAGGCCGTCGTGAAGGGCCCGCGGCGCGTCGGGGACGGCGAGGTCCTCGACGGCTCGTCGTGAGGTTCGCGACCGCCGCCGACTTCGAGGCGTGGCTCGCCGAGCACCACGCGACCGAGGACGAGCTGTGGATCGAGTACCCCCGGAAGGGGACGGGGGTGCCGTCCGTCACCCACTCCGACGCGATCGACGTGGCGCTGTGCTTCGGGTGGATCGACGGGCTGCGGCGCACCTCCGACGAGCCGGGCTTCTACACGCAGCGCTTCACGCCGCGCCGCGCGCGGTCGAAGTGGTCGCAGGTCAACGTCGCGCGGGTCGAGGCGCTGGTGGCGGCCGGGCGGATGCGGCCGGCGGGCCTCGCCGAGGTGGAGCGGGCGAAGGCCGACGGCCGCTGGGCCGCCGCGTACCCGCCCGCGTCGAAGATGACGGTCCCCGACGACCTCCGCGCGGCGCTCGACGCGTCGCCCGTGGCCGCCGAGCGATTCGAGGCGCTCGACCGCCAGAACCGGTACGCGATCCTCTACCGCCTGCACGACGCGCGGAGGCCGGAGACTCGCGCCAAGCGGCTCGCGCAGTTCGTCGCGATGCTCGAGCGCGGCGAGAAGCTGTACTAGCGCGAGAAGCGCATCGCGTCGTCCACCGGGCCGTGGCGCAGCGTGACGATGTCGCGCGGGTAGTTCTGGTGGACGCGCCAGGGCGCGACCTTCCCCTGCTTGGGGAACTCGTGGAGCGAGCGCAGGACGTAGCCGGCCTGGAAGTCGAGGAACGGCTCCTCCTCGACCTGCGGGTCGCGCTCGGGCACCGCGACGCGGTAGCCGTGCTCGTCCATGTGGTTGAGGACGCGGCAGACGTACTCCGACGTCAGGTCGGCCTTCAGCGTCCACGAGGCGTTGGTGTAGCCGAGCGCGAACGCGAAGTTCGGGACGCCGCTCAGCATCATGCTCTTGTAGGCCATGGTGTCCGGGAGCGAGACCGGCTCGCCGTCGACGACGAACTCGAGGCCGCCGAGCGCGAGCAGGTTGAGGCCGGTCGCGGTGACGACGACGTCCGCCTCGAGCTCCGCGCCCGACTCGAGCGTGATCCCGTTCTCGGTGAACGTCGCGATGCGGTCGGTCGCGACCGACGCGCGGCCCTCGCTGATCGCCTCGAAGAGGTCGCCGTTGGGGACCATGCACATGCGCTGGTCCCACGGGTCGTAGCGGGGCTTGAAGTGGGTGTCGACGTCGTAGCCCTTCGGGAGCTGGCGCTTGACGCCCGCGCGGATGAGGCGCTTCATGGCGTTCGGCCACCGGCGGCTCGACCGGTAGAGGAGCGTCGCGAGGCCGACGTTCTTCCAGCGGACGAGCGGATAGGCGATCCGGTCGGGGAGGAAGCGCCGCAGGACGTCGGCGATGGGGTCCTCCTCGGGGATCGTGAAGATGTAGCTCGGCGAGCGCTGGAGCATCGTCACGTGCGCCGCGGTCTCGGCCATGGCGGGGACCAGCGTGACCGCCGTCGCGCCGCTGCCGATGACGACGACGCGCTTCCCCGCGTAGTCGAGGTCCTCCGGCCAGTGCTGCGGGTGGACGACGCTGCCGCGGAAGCGCTCGACGCCGGGCAGCTCGGGCGTGTAGCCCTCGTCGTAGCGGTAGTAGCCGCTCGCGCCGAAGAGGAAGCCGCACGTCAACTGCATCGTCTCGTTCGTGTCCGTGCGCTGTGCCGTGACCGTCCAGCGGGCGTCGTCGCCCGACCACTCCGCCCGGACGACCCGGTGGTGGAAGCGGATGTGCCGCTCGATGCCCCGCTCGCGCGCCGTCTCGCGGACGTAGTCGAGGATCGCCGGCCCGTCCGCGATGGCCTTCGCCGCCTTCCAGGGGCGGAAGCGGTAGCCGAGCGTGTGCATGTCCGAGTCCGAGCGGATGCCCGGGTAGCGGAAGAGGTGCCAGGTGCCGCCGAGGTCCTCGCGCGCCTCGAGGATCGCGAAGCTCTTCGTGGGGCACTTGTCCTTGAGGTGGTGCGCGGCGCCGATCCCGGAGATGCCGGCCCCGACGATGAGGACGTCGACGTGCTCGAGGGCCGTCTCGGCCTGCTGGTCGCGGCGGGCGAGCGTGGCGGTCGGCGTC
>DASZDF010000456.1:0-1637 GCA_035942275.1 Solirubrobacteraceae bacterium
CGATCAGGCGCTCGAGCAGCTTGACGGCCGGCGGCTTCTCCTTCCGGCGCCGGTCGAGCGCCGAGCGCAGCTCGGGCAGCGACGGCAGCAGGTCCTCGCCGACGGCGTCCATGACGTGCTCGGCGTGCCCCTCGACCACCGCCATCGCGGCCTGCACCCGGTCCAGGATCACCATGCGCTCCGGCCCGGCGACCATCGTCACGAGCCCGCCCTCGCGGAAGCGGTCGACGGCGCCCCGCAGGTCGTCGAGCGACGGCAGCGCCGGCAGCTTCCCCACGTCGACGCTCACCTCGACGGTCTCGAGCAGCGCGCGCAGCTGGGTGGCCAGGTGCTCGCGCAGCCACGGGACGCCCGTGAACTGCACCGCGTGGGTGACCTCGTGGATCCCGACCCATGTGACGAGGTCGGCCTCGCCGACGTCGAGGCGCCGCGCCGCCTCGCGCAGGTTCGGCGCGACGAACAGCAGCCGCTCCGGCGACGCCGGGTCGAGCAGGACCAGCTCGTACTGCCCGAGAACGCGCTGCGACAGGTAGCCGGTGAGGCCGCCGAGCTCCACACCGACGAGCATCCCGCCGACCGCGCGAAGCGGGCCGCCGCCGGAGAGCTTCGCCTCCAGCGGCTCCATCGTCGAGCGCATCGTCTTCAGGTTCAGCCGCAGCCACTCGCGCCGGTCGACCGCCTCGGGCGGAGGGATCTCGCGGGTGGGCTGCAGGCCGGTGTAGGCGACCACGCGCTCGCGCGCCTCGACGGCGACGCTGTCCAGATCCCCGGCGAGCGCGGTGCCGCCCGAGGGCGTCCCGGCGACGCCGGACGCGATCCGCTCGGCGAGTCCCCAGTCGATCACGCCGGGAGCCTCACTCCGCGACCACCTGCGCGAGCCGCTCCAGGTCGGCCTCGCTGCGCGCCGCGACGATCGGGCCGTTGGGCTCGAGGTCGAGCGGCGAGGCCAGCGGGCTCTCGCAGCCGGGGAACGCGACGACGCCGCCGCTCTCGCGCACGACGAGCTGCGCGGCGGCCGCGTCGACCGAGCGCGTCTTCCACAGCGTCGCCATCCCGTCGACCCGGGTCAGGGCGAGCTGGCACAGCGAGACGGCGATCGTCCCCATCGCGCGGACGCGGTGGACGTGGTCGAGCAGCTCGTCCATCCGCTTGGCGATCCAGCGCGGGTCCGCGCTCTCGATGGCGACGAGCTCGAGGCGGCCGTCGACGTAGCGGGGCGGCGGCGGATCGGGGAGCGGCTGCCCGTTGAGCAGGACGCCGGCGCCGCGCGTCGCGACCCACTCCTCGTCGGGCCCGAAGTCGAAGACGTAGCCGAACTCCATGTCGCCCATCGTCGCCCCGGCGGCGACCCCGATCGAGATCGCGTGATGCGTGAGGCCGCGCTTGGCGTTCATCGAGCCGTCGATCGGGTCGATGACGACGAGCACGTCGTCGGAGCCGAAGTCGACCTTGCCCCGCTCCTCCGACAGCGCGCTGAACCGGGCGCCGGCGTCGTGCAGTCGCTCGAGCTCGGCGAAGATCGCGGCCTCGGCCTGCTCGTCGATCACGAGCGTGTCGTCGCCGCCCTGGCCGCGGGTGCCGGTCTCCTCGACGCGCTCCTGGCTCGTCGGGCGATCGCGGAGGATGCCCCGCAACGC
>DASZDF010000457.1:0-3763 GCA_035942275.1 Solirubrobacteraceae bacterium
GCGTTCCACCGCACCGGGATGAAGATGCACTGGATCGCCGGCGACTGGTCGCGGGGGCCGGGGACGGTCTGGTTCCGGCTCGCGCATCCGGTGCTCGACGACGAGGCGCCGAGCGCGGCGATGCGGGCCGCGGCGGCCGCCGACTTCGGCAACGGCATCAGCCAGGTCCTCGGGTTCGACGAGTGGCTGTTCATCAACACCGACCTCACGGTGCAGCTGCACCGCCCGCCGCGCGGGGAATGGGTCGGCGTCGACGCGAGGACCATCGTGCAGCCGGGCGGCGTCGGCCTCGCGGTCTCGACCCTCCACGACGTCGACGGACCGGTCGGGACCGGCCAGCAGACGTTGTACGTTGCCCCGAGATGACCGACCGCGACCGCGTCGCCGCGTAGGTGCTCAAAGTGCTGCTCGCCGTCGCGGTGATCGCCGCCGGCGGGCTCGTGCTGCTGGCGCGCGATCAGGCGGGCGCGCCGCTGCTCGGCGGGGAGGAGGGCGCGCCCGGGGAGGGGAAGCGCGAGCGCCCGCAGCCCCGACTGCGCCCGGCGCGCTGCCCCGCGGGCGTCCCCGGCTGCCGCTCGGTGACCGGCCGCATCGTCTACGTCGAGCGGGTCGACCCGGACGGCGACGGCGACCTGCACGTCGTCGTCGCCGCGGGCTCGATCTCCCTCCCCGGCGCGACGGCCGTCGACGTCGCGCCGGAGCTGCGCCCCCGGCGCGACCCGCGCGTCGGCGACCGTGCGACGGCCGCGGGGCCGGTGCAGACCGGGTCGTACGGGCAGTCGCAGATCCACGCCCTGCGGTTCCGGGTCCAGCGCCAGCGGGGAGGATGAACGGCATGCGGCGGCTGCCCCAGCGGGTCTTCAACTTCTACTGGGGCCAGGGGATCGCCGACGACGTCCCCGCGCTGACGTACTACCTGCTGCTGTCGCTCGCGCCCTTCGCGCTCGGCGTGGCGGCGCTCGAGGCGCTGCTGCTCGAGGACTTCCTCTCCGCGCTCGAGGTGGCCGCGCAGCTCAACCGCTTCCTGCCGGACGCCGTGCACAGCGACGTCGAGGGGCTGGTCGAGAGCACCCGCGACAACTCGCCCTGGCTGCTCGCGATCGCGGTCGCGGCGATGCTGTGGACGTCGTCGGGCGCCATCGGCGTGATCGAGCGCTGCGAGTCGCGGCTACTCGACTGCGAGCGGCACAACGTCTTCTACGGGCGCATCCGGAACGTGGCGATGGGCGCGCTCGTCGCGGTCGCGTTCGCGTTCGCGGCGGCGGGCGCGCCGGTGATCGGCGACGTGCTGCGGAGCATCGCCCTCGGCGGGAACGTCACGACGTTCCTGCTGAACACGCTCGGCTCGATCGTGGTGTTCGCGGTGATCTACCGCTACGCGCCGCGGTCGCGGATGAACTGGAGCGCGTCGTTCGTCGGGGCGCTGCCGGCCGGGTTCGCGCTGCAGGCCGTGCCGTGGCTGATCGGGCTGTACTTCGACGCGGCCGCGGGGTTCGCGGTGGAGCGGCTGTTCCTGCTGCTCGCCGTGCTGCTCCTCGGCCTCTACGTGATGGCGATGCTGATGCTGCTCGGTGCGGGCGTGGCGGTGCGGACGGAGCGCAGGCTGCGCGATCACGCGCTGGCGACGAGGCGCGGCCGGGTGAGCACGGCGCCCGCGCCCGCCTCGACCGGGGAGGCGGCGAGCACCGCGTACTCCGGCGCCGGGCCGAGCACGAGCTGACGCTGCCAGATCGTGGCGTCGACGTCCGGCCGCTGGTCGGTCCATGCCGCGAACGTCACCTGGTCGAGCGGCAGGTCGCCGGCGATGTGCCTGTATATCGCGCCTGCGCCGCGTCGCGAGAGGGCGGCCACGATGTCGTGAGGCTCCTCGCGCGCCCCGGTCACCGCGCGGTCGTTCAGCTCCCCGATGCCCGCCCAGTCACGCACCGGGTACCAGTCCTCGTACGGCCCCTGCGGCTCGTGCGAGTTCCACGGCGCGCGCTGGAGGCGGAAGGTGACGCTCCCCGGCCGGGCGAGCGCGGTGTGGAAGGCCTGCATGCGCTCCTCGTAGCCGTAGGCGTCGCCCGGCCAGTGCCAGAAGACGTACGCGAGCGTCATGCCGCGTAGCTTTGCGGGTCGTGGACCTCGTCGAGGAGATCGTGCCGCTGCGCGACCGCGAGGTCGCGGTGCTGCGCCCGCGCGACTCGGAGTCGCTGCTCGACGAGGAGGCGTTCGAGCGCGACGAGCGGATGCCGTACTGGGCGGAGCTGTGGCCGAGTGGGGTGGAGCTCGCCCGATTGGTCTCGGCGCGGTCGCTGCGGGGAGCGCGCGTGGTGGAGCTCGGGTGCGGCGGGATCGCGCTGCCCAGCATCGCGGCGGCGCTGGCGGGAGCCCGCGTGCTCGCCACCGACTGGTCGGAGGAGGCGCTCGAGCTGGCCGTCCGCAACGCGGAGCGCAACGGCGCGTCGATCGCCGTCGAGGTCTGCGCGTGGGAGCGGCCGGATGCGCTGCTCGCCCGCGCGCCGTTCGACCTGGTGCTCGCGGCGGACGTCCTCTACGAGCGCCGCAACGTCCCGCTCCTGCTCGACCTGCTCCCGCGCCTGAGCGACTCGATCTGGCTCGCGGACCCCAACCGCCCGCCGCTCCCGGACTTCCTCGCCGGGCTCGCTGCGCGGGACGTCGAGGTGCGCAGCAGCGGGGCCGCGGAGCCGCCGCGCGTCGGGATCCACCGGCTGCGGGTTGCGGCCGAACGATGAGATCGGGGGCGGTTGCCTTCCAACGTCCGGTCGGTGGCGGAGGGGCTGTCGGCCGCCTGCTCGCGCAGCCGGCCGCGCCGGAGTGCCGTCGTCGAGGCGCACGACGCCGTCCACCGCGCGCTCGTCGACGCGTCCGGGAGCCCGCGGATCGTCGCGCGCACCGCGCGCTGAACAGCGAGATGCGGCTCTTCATCGTGCAGCTCAGGCCGACCTGGACCTACGCCCGCATGGCCGCCGACCACGAGCGCCTGATCGACGAGCTGGAGCGCCGCGGCGCCGACGCGCTGCGCGATCACTTGGCCGAGTCCGCCGCGGCGGTGCTGGAACTTCCCGCAAAGAGCGGGGTGGACGCGGGTGCGAGCCCGCGCCCGGCCCCCTCTCCCGCTTAGCGCTCGAGGCCGGCCGCGACCGTGCGGTCGAGCTTCCCGAGCGACTTCTTGCCCCGCGGAGCGGATCCCAGGAACCGCTGAGCGGCCGAGCTCTGCTGGGCAGATGCTTGCGAGCGAAGGCCACGTAGCCAACTGCTCTCGACGGCGTCATCCATGCGCTTCGCCCAGCGCTCGTAGGCCATGCTCTCTCGCCACCTCCGGCGACCTTCGGGGAACGAACAAACTGTGGCACGGCCCCCGCCGCGGTTTCCACCCCGGATGTCAGACCTTTTCCAGCACCACCACTGGGAACTGACGTTCCGTGAATCCGGTGTAGTCCTCGGCCTGGGGGTACATCCGAACAAACTCGCGCCAGAGGCGATCGCGCTCCTCGCCCTCCGCGACCCGCGGCCGCACCCGCCGCCGCTCGCCGCCGACGGTCGCGTGGCCCTCGCCGGCCGCCTCGAGGTTCAGCCACCACGCCGGGACGCGCGACGAGCCCGCGTTCGACGGCACCACGACGAGATCGTCGCCGTCGCGGAGGTAGAGGACGGCGGTCGACCGCGGCTTGCCTCTCTTGCGCCCGACGGTCTCGAGCGCCATGACCGGCGCGCCTAACCACGCCCGGCCGAGCCGGCCGCGCGAGGCGCGGTAGAGGCG
>DASZDF010000458.1:0-2122 GCA_035942275.1 Solirubrobacteraceae bacterium
GGGCGTCGGCCACTACCCGCAGCTCGAGGAGCCCGACGCCGTCGCGCGCGAGCTGCGCCGGCTCTAGCGGGGCATGCGCTGGTTGCCGGACGCGCCGTCCACGACCCCGCGGGCGAAGCAGAGCTCCCAGCCCCGGCGCCAGCCGACGACGCGATAGTAGACGCACCGCCCCCGCTGCTCGAGGGGCGGCCCGAAGACCTCCAGGATGCGGCGGCGCGGCACGCCGACGATGTCCTTGCCGATCTCGTCGTCGTGGACCGCGCCGCGCGGGCGGGTGGTGTGGTTGCCGCCCGGCTTCCAGCGGTCGTTCCGCGGCGGCGCCTCGGGTGGCGTCTTCGCGGCGGGCTCGGCGGGCCGCGCGGGTCGCTCGGCGGCGGGCTCGTCCCCGCACGCCGGGACGGCGACGGCCAGCGCGGCGAGGAGGACGAGCAGAGGGTGGTTGTTCACCACCCCTCTACGGCTGCGCCCGCGCGGGCGGTCCGGCTAGTACAGGGCGGCGGCGAGCCTGCGGCGGGCGTCGCGCGCGAGCGGGTGCTCGACGCCGAGCTCGTCGAGGACCGCGACGACCGCCTGGCGGATGTCGTCCTTCGCGCCGTCGGCGTTCGGGAGGGCGGCGATGAGGACGTCGATCGCGCGCTCGTGGTCGCCGGCGTCGAGGGCGGTCCAGGCGTCGTCGAGGTCGGGCTCGCCGCGCTGCTCGAGCCGGATCCGGGCGGCGAGGCCCTCGGCCTGGAAGTCGCCGTGGACGGTCTCGAGCACCTTCAGCGCCTCGTCGCGCTCGCCGCGCGCGAGGAGCATCTTGCCGAGGCGGACGGCGGCGTCGGCGCGGCCGGGCTCGAGCTCGAGCGCGCGGCGCAGCGACTCCTCGTCGCCGGAGGCGGCGAGCTGCTCGGCCTCGCTCGGGACCAGGCCGTCGAAGAACCGCGCGACGACCGGCGGCGGCTGCGCGCCGACGAACTCGGCGACGACCTCGCCGTCGCGGAACGCCTTGACGGCCGGGATGCCCTGGATGCGGTAGTCGATCGCCGTCTGCTGGTTGGCGTCCGTGTCGAGCTTGGCGAGGACGACCTTGCCCTCGCGCGCGTCGGCCTCGCGCTCGATCAGCGGCCCGAGCTGCCGGCACGGGCCGCACCACTCGGCCCAGAAGTCGACGACGACGGGGAGCTCCTTCGAGAGCTCGATGACCTCCTGCTGTAAGGTCGCGTCGGTGACGTCGATGACGGTCATGGCCCTACTGTAGAAGCGTGCCGCGGCTTGCGATCGACGACGACGGGGAGGGCCTGCCGGTCGTCCTCCTGCACGGCCTGACGGCGACCCGCCGCTACGTCGTGATGGGGTCGAAGTCGCTGCACAAGGCGGGCCACCGGGTGATCGCGTACGACGCGCGCGGGCACGGCGAGTCGGAGCCCGCGCCGGCCGCGGACGCCTATGGCTACGAGTGCCTCGCGGCCGACCTGATCGACGTGCTCGACGGCGCGGGGGCGGAGCGCGCGGTGCTCGCCGGCGCGTCGATGGGCGCGCACACGGCGATCCGCGTCGCGCTCGAGGAGCCGGACCTCGTGGCCGGCCTCGTGCTCGTCACGCCCGCGTTCCATCCCGGCCACCCGCCCGGCCTCGAGCGGTGGGACCGGCTGAGCGAGGCGCTGCGCGAGCGTGGGGTCGACGGCTTCGTCGAGGCCTACGGCGAGGGCGAGCACCTCGAGCCGAAGTTCCGCGACACGGTGCTCAAGGTCGTCCGGCAGCGGTTGGAGCGCCACCAGCACCCGGAGGCCGTCGCCGACGCGCTGCGCTGCGTCCCGCGCTCGCAGCCCTTCGAGTCGTTGGACGCGCTCGAACGCATCGATGCGCCCACGGTGGTGGTCCCGAGCCGCGACGAGGCCGACCCCGGCCACCCGCTCGAGGTGGGGGAGGAGTACGCGCGGCGGATCCCGGGTGCGGAGCTGCGCGTCGAGCCCGAGGGCTCCTCACCGCTCGCCTGGCAGGGCGGCCAGCTCTCGAAGGTGATCGGCGAGCTCGCGGCGCGGGTGGCCGATCCCGCGTGAGCCGGCGCGCGAGGAGCCTCGCCGCGGTGCTCGTCGGGCCGGCGCTGGTCGGGTGCGGCGACTCCGAGGAGCCCGCGGCG
>DASZDF010000459.1:0-1783 GCA_035942275.1 Solirubrobacteraceae bacterium
GGCGACCGCCGGCCGGAACAGCTCGCGCGCCGCGAGGTACGCGACCGGCACCGCCGCGAGCCCCGCGACCGCGGACAGCGACCGCAGGCCGGCCTCGCCCAGACCGGCGACCTGCGTCCACGCCCACGCGGCGAGGTAGTAGAGCGGCGGGGTCGACTCCGAGTCGGGCAGCCGGTCGACGACGTCGCCGAGCGAGCCGTCGAGGACCGTCACGGTGACCGCCTCGTCGTACCAGTAGCTCTGGTCGCCGAGGGCGACGAAGCGCAGCGCGGCGGCGAGCGCGACGATCAGCCCGAGGAGGAGCGGCGTTGCCGCGGCCGGGCGCACCGCTGCGGGGCTACTCGCCGCCGGCGATCGCGACCAGCTCGCGCGGCCGCAGCAGCGCGATCAGCTCCGCGCTGCCGCCGTCGAGGCGGACCGCGGCGACGCCCCCCTTCTTGAAGTCGATGCGCGCGCCCGTCAGGTCGTGGACGACCTGCGAGAAGTCCGGCTCGTGCCCGACGACGAGGATCCGGCGGTCGTCCCCGGCCGCGTGCATCAGCGCGACCGCCTCGTCGGCGTCGAAGCCGTCGCGCAGCGGCTCGTGCTCCAGCGGCTCGATGCCGAGGTGGTCGCACGCGAGCTCCGCGGTCTGCGCGGCGCGGACCTTCGGGCTCGTGAACGCGAGCTGGAACGTGATCTCGAGCGTGGCGAGCGCGACGCCGGCGGCGAGCGACTGCTCGCGCCCGCGCTCGGTCAGCTCGCGCTCGTCGTCGGGGCCGGCGTCGTGGGGCTCGGCCTCGCCGTGGCGGAGGAGCCAGAGCTGCTGCGACATGCGCGGGAGACTAGGTCTGCGCGGCTTCGAATGCGCCGCGGGCGCGCGCGAGCTCGTCCTCGATGCGGTCGAGCTCGCGGCTGGTCGCGGCGTCGAGCGCGCTGCCGTTGCGGAAGGCGTCGAGGTGACGCGCGGCGTCCCGCAGCGCCTCGAGCGCGTCGTACGCGGCGTCGCCGAGCGTCTCGTCGACCTCGTCGAGCCGCGCGGCGGCGTGGTCGAGCCGCTGCACCGCCCGCTCGACCTCTCCCACCGCGGCACGGCCGGCCGGAGTGATCGCGTCGCGCTCGTCGAGCCACCGGTCGACCGCGGTCTCGTAGGCCGCCGAGGCGAGAGCGACCGCGCGGGCGGCGTCGGCGACGAGGCCGGGCGCGCGGGGGGCCGAAGCGGCCGCGCGCCGAAGCGAAGCGGCGGCGCCGCGTGCCGAAGCGGCGGTCCCCCGCGGCGAAGCGGCGGCACTTCGTGCAGCGGGCGCGCTTCGCGGAGCGGGCCCGTCGGGCGGCGCGGGCGGCGCCTGGTCCTCTTCCTCGTCGCGCTCGCCGCCGCCGCCGCGGGCGATCCATCCCGCGGCGAACGCCGCCACGAGGAGGGCGAGGACGACGAGCTGCTCGGCGGTCACGGCCGCGGATGCTCGCAGGGTGCGCGGCGGCCGCGCGCGGCCGGCTACCTCACGCGCGCGCTGAGCGACCGCATCGCGGTGTTGCCCGCGGCGTCCTCGAGCGTGAGGCGCAGCGTGTAGCGGCCCGGCCTGAAGCGGCGCCGCACCCGCAGCGTCACGGCGCCGCTGTCGGCGTCGAAGGTCCGTGTCACGATCCGCCGCAGCCCGCGCCGCACGCGCAACGTGATCGTCGCGGCCTCGTTCAACGTGAGCCGGACCGTCACGCGCCGCCGCGTCGCCGAGGCGCGCAGGCCGGTCGCCCGCGGCGCCGTGGCGTCGCCGCCGGGCGGCGGCGGGTTCGTCGAGGTCGGCGT
>DASZDF010000460.1:0-5181 GCA_035942275.1 Solirubrobacteraceae bacterium
GATCTTGCGGCCGGTGAGGCCCGCGTCGCCGACCGGGCCGCCGATGACGAACCGGCCCGTCGGGTTGACGAGGAAGTTCTTGCGCAGCTTCTTCTCGTCGTAGAGGTCCTTCGGGAGGATCGGCTCGACGACGTGCTCCCAGAGGTCGTCGGGGATCAGCGACTCCGCGCCCTCCTTGTGCTGCGTCGAGATCAGCAGCTTCTCGATCTCCACCGGGCGGCCGTCGCGGTAGCGGACGGTCACCTGCGTCTTACCGTCGGGCCGCAGGTAGGGCACGACGTCGGCCTTGCGCACGTCGGCGAGGCGCTTGGCCAGGCGGTGTGCGAGCGAGATCGGCAGCGGCATGAGCTCGTCGGTCTCGTTCGACGCGTAGCCGAACATCATCCCCTGGTCGCCGGCGCCGGCGACGTCGAGCGCGTCCTCGTCGGACGGGTCGGTCCGGGTCTCGTACGCCTGGTCGACGCCCTGCGCGATGTCCGGCGACTGCTTGTCGATCGCGTTGAGGACGGCGCAGGAGTCGGCGCTGAAGCCGAGGTCGGCGTCGGTGTAGCCGATGCGGCGGATCGTCTCGCGGACGATCTCCTGGATGTCGACGTACGTCGAGGTCGAGATCTCGCCCGAGACGACGACGAGGCCGGTGTTCACCAGCGTCTCGCAGGCGACGCGCCCGGTCGGGTCGTCGCGCATGACCGCGTCCAGGACCCCGTCGGAGATCTGGTCGGCGACCTTGTCGGGATGCCCCTCGGTGACGGACTCGGACGTGAAGAGGTACTCGTTGTCAGCGCTCATGGGATCGAAACCAGGATTTCCGCGGTGGACTCCCCCTCGTCGCTGGTCGAGCTGACCCCTATGGCGCGCACCTTCCGAAGGTCGTCGCGCGCCGCGAGGTAGGCCCGGCTGTCGTTCAGGCCGGTCTGCTCGCCGAGCTCGAGGAGCTGGCTGAAGTCCAGGAAGCCTAGCGTCCCGACGCTGCCGGGCCGGTCGGCGAGGACGTCCTCGAACACGTCGGCGTCCTGGAGCGAGTCGTCGGAGTCCTTCAGGCCGCGCACGCCGTCGGGGCTCGTCGAGATGATCAGCCGCCCGCCGGTCACCGCGTAGGTGATCTTCGCGCCGTTGGGGAGCGTGAGGGTCCACGCGTCCGCGCCGCCGATGTCCTGCGGCTCCCACGTCAGCTCCTGCTCGCCCTCCGGCCGCAGCAGCTTGGCCAGCGGCTCGCGGAGTCGGTCGAGGGTGCGGCGCGTCGCGGACTCGTCGGCCGTGCGCGTGAGGATGCTGAGGACGGGCGCCGGCGCCTCGCGCTGGATGACGAGCGCGACCTCGCCCTCGAAGAGCTTCAGCAGGTCGCGCTGGAGGCCGCCGCCGGTCTCCTCGCCGAGCTCGGTGCCGAGGCGGCGCAGGAGCTCGGTGACCTCGCCGCCCTGCGCCGCGCCGCCGACCGCGGACACGACGAGTCGCTGGAGCGCGCCGCTGACCCCGCTCGCGCCGAGGTAACCGAGCGCGTCGGCCGGGACGTCGCCCACGAGCCCGGGCTCGAACTGCTTGAGCACGCCGGGCGAGCGCTTCTGCTGCTCGGCGTCCAGCGCGGAGTGGATCTTGACCCGCAGCTTGTCGTCGCCCTGGACCTCCGCGGCCACCGCCACGCCCTGGAGCGCCGGCTGGTCGAGCATCACCGCGAGGCCGCCGAGGACGTCGCCCGCGGGGACGAGCAGCCTCCGCAGTCCGTCGGCCGACGCATAGGCCGTCACGACGCGGCCCTCGGGCAGCCCCTCGAGCGCGCGCTTGTACGTCGCGTCGCCGGCGAGCGCCTTCGCCCCGCTCTTCTCGCGGTCGATCGCGGCCTGCACGGTCGGGTCCTGGCCGATGACGAGGAACCCGCGCACGAACGAGGTCGTGACCTGGCCGTAGCGGATCGTCGTGTGCTCCTTGTAGTCCTTGCGCACCGCCTCGCGCGGGTTGCGCGCGAGGAACTCCCGCGCCTTCTCCTCGTCGGTCACCTCGATGGCGACGAGCGAGCCGGCGGTCTCGTTGCCGGTGTCCATGAGCGCGAAGGCGGCCTCGTCGCCGAGCCAGGGCGCCACGTCCTTGCCGGGGTCGACGTCCTTCTCGCCGCCGGAGAGGCGCTTGAGCAGCGCCGCGCGGTTGGAGTCGTAGCCCTCGAAGCGCTCGGCCATGTCAGCCGCGCGCTGGACCGCGTCGCGGTCGCCGTCGGTCGACAGGTTCGCGAAGACGAGCGTCGTGTCGGGGACGATCTCGGCGGCGCGGTTGGAGGGCGGCTCGTCGCTGCCGTCACCTCCCGCCAGCGCGCGCACCAGCAGCACCACCGCCAGCAGCACGGCCACGAGCACCGCGATGCTCTGCGCGCGCGTGCGCCGCACCTTCACGCCGCGCTCCGCTCGCCGCGCGGCCGGCGGGAGCCGCGCTCGTTGAAGTCGATGATCACCGGGACGCCCGCTAGGCCGTAGCGCTCCCTGAGCCGGTTCTCGACGAAGTACGCGTAGTCGCGCGTGACGCGGTTGCGGCTGTTGACCTGGATCGCGAAGCGCGGCGGCCGCTGGCCGATCTGCGCCATGTAGATGAGCTTGAGCCGGTGGCCCTGCTTGGCGGGCGGCTGGCGGGCCTGGGTGATCTCGGAGAGGAAGCGGTTGAGGTCGGGGGTCGGGATGCGGGCGCGCATCCGGTCGGCCAGGACGATCGCCTCCTGGGTGACGCGCTGGACGTTGCGCCCGGTCTTCGCGCTCACCGTGAGGACCTTCGGGCGCATCCGCAGCTTGTTCGCCGCGCGGGCGCGCTCGTGGTCGATGTCGGTCTCGTCGGAGACGTCCCACTTGTTGAGGACGAGCGCGGTCGCGCAGTTCGCCTTCATGGCGAGGTCGGCGATACGGAAGTCCTGCGACGTGATGCCGTCCTGCGCGTCGCACACGACGAGGGCGACGTCGGCGCGCTCCGCCGCCCGCTGCGAGCGCAGCGCGGTGTAGTACTCGACCGACTCGGTCACCTTCGCCTGGCGGCGCATGCCGGCGGTGTCGACGATGATCAGCTTCCGGCCGTCGACCTCGATGGGGAGGTCGATCGCGTCGCGGGTCGTGCCGGCTGTCTCGGAGACGATCACGCGCTCCTCGCCCGCGATCCGGTTGACGAGGCTCGACTTGCCGACGTTCGGTCGGCCGATGACCGCGAGGCGGACGACGTCCTCGTCCTCGGGGTCCTCGTCCTCCTCCGGCAGGTTCGCCGTGATCGCGTCGAGGAGGTCGCCGGTGCCGAGGCCCTGCGCGGCGGAGACCGCGATCGGCTCGCCGAGGCCGAGGCCGTGGAACTCGTGCGCGAGCGGGACGTCCTTGGCGCTGTCGATCTTGTTGGCCGCGATGAGCACGGGCTTCGGCCAGCGCCGCAGGAGGTCGGCGAGCTCCTCGTCGCCGGGGCGCTGCCCGGCGCGGGCGTCGACGACGAGGACGGCGACGTCGGCGTCGTTGAGCGCGGCCTGGGCCTGCTCGCGGATCGACCCCGCGAGCGGGTCCTCGTCGGAGAAGTCGACGCCGCCGGTGTCGATGAGCGTGAAGCGCCGCCCGTTCCACTCGCACTCGAGCTCGTTGCGGTCGCGGGTCACGCCGGGGCGCTCGTGCACGACGGCCGGGCGGGTGCCGCTGAGCCGGTTGACGAGGCTCGACTTGCCCACGTTCGGATAGCCGACGACGGCGACCTTCCTCATGCGACGCGCGCCATCCCGACGATCCTGTCCACGACCTCGTCGATCGTCAGGGCGGTCGTGTCGAGCTCCTCGGCGCCGTCGGCCTTCGCGAGCGGCGACGCGTCGCGGGTGGTGTCGCGCTCGTCGCGCGCCGTCTGCTCCTCGAGCACGCGCTGCACCTCGACGCCCGTCTCCTTCGCCCGCCGCTCCGCGCGCTCCCGCGGGTCGGCGGTCAGGAAGACCTTCACCTCGGCGTCGGGCGCGACGACGGTCCCGATGTCGCGCCCCTCGGCGACCCAGTCGCCGTCGGCCATCAACTCCCGCTGACGCGCGACCATCGCCGCGCGCACCGCCCGCTCCGCCGAGACGCGGCTCGCCTGCTCCGTGACCTCGGGCGTCCGGATCTCGCTGCTGACGTCCTCGCCGTCCAGGGTCACACGGCCGTCGTCGAACCCGATCTCGGGGTGCTCGACGCCGCGGAGGCGAGCCAGGGCAACCGCGCGGTACATCGCGCCGGTGTCGAGGTACGTGAAGCCGAGCGCGGCCGCCACGGCGCGCGCCACGGTGGACTTCCCCGCGCCGGCGGGCCCGTCGATGGCGATGACCACGGCGACTGAGAGTAGTCCTCCGGAGGTTCTGTCATCCTGGCCCGCGTCATGTGCCGAGCTCGGGGCGTTCCGCCGCTCCGGGACGGGGGAACCATTGGCGGTCGCTCTGCGGCCGCCTGGGGCGAATCGCCGCCGTCGTGCGGCGTAGCGCAGTCTCCGCGCGAGCCCGGCAGCTCACCTCGTAGGCCTTCCGAGACGACGAGGAGGACCCGCCGTGAACACGAACGTTCGCGATCTTTCCGATGCCGCTCTGTGGGAGCGGTCGCTCGCGCGTGCGCGCCACCGGCGCCACATCGCCGAGCTGGGCCGGCGCAGCGCGCGCCGGCGCAAGGCGACGTCGGTAGCGCTTGCGGGCGCCGTCGTGACGGCACCTGTCACGCCGCTGCTGGCGGTCGCCGGGGCGCAGACCGACTTCGCGTCTCGCGAGCAGCCGGTCGGGCCCGGTCATGCCGCGGCGCCGCTGCTCGAGCGGGGCGCCGTGGGCGACGCGGTCGCGCAGGTCCAGCGGAGGCTCGGCGTCGACGACGACGGGATCTTCGGGCCGATCACCGAGCGCGCGGTGCGGCGGTTCCAGGCGGCGCACGGGCTCGAGGTCACCGGCGTCGTCGACGCGGCGACGTGGGCGGCGATCTTCCGCTCGCGCGTCCTGTTCCTCCGCGAGGCGCCGAAGGCCGACGCCGCCGACCTCGCGCGGTCTGAGCCGGCGATCGTGCGGACCCGCCGTCGCTCCGCTCCGTCCGATCGGCTCGCCGCGCGCGGCGGCGCTCCTGCGCGCGGCACGCAGCAGCTCGAGCGCGAGCTGCGCGACGACCCCACGCCCGCCCCTCGGCCGGCGGCCCCGCTCGCGGCGCTGTCGGGCGAGTGCGCGCCGGTCACGCCGGTGAAGGG
>DASZDF010000461.1:0-6404 GCA_035942275.1 Solirubrobacteraceae bacterium
GGCCACGCCCAGGCCGTCGCCGCCGCGGGCCGCGACCGTGCCGGCGACGTGGGTCCCGTGCCCGTCCTCGTCCTGCGCGACCGGGTCGTCCTCGACGAAGTCCCACCCCCGCACGTCGTCGACGAGCCCGTTGCCGTCGTCGTCGACGGCGTTGCCCGAGACCTCGCCGGCGTTGACCCAGACGTTCGCGGCGAGGTCCGGGTGCGCGAGGTCCACCCCGCTGTCCGCCACCGCGACGAGCACCGACGGCGAGCCGGTCGTGACGTCCCACGCCTCCGGCGCGTCGATGTCCGCGTCCTGCGCCCCGGCGCGGCCGTCCACCGTCTGCCCGGCGTTGTGCAGGCCCCACTGCGCGGCGAAGAAGTCGTCGTCGGGCAGCACGAACGCGGTCCGCGCGGCGGCGGGCTCGGCGTACAGGACGCCGGGCTCGCGCTCGAGCCGGGCGGCGGCCGCCGCGGCGGCCACGCCCGGCTCGGGGTCGCCGACCTCGAGGCCCGGCACCGGCAGCCCCTCCTCGCGCCTGACCTTCGCGGCGCGGCGCGCGTCGCCGCGCTGGCCGGCGTCCGCGGCGCTGCTGAACCGCACGAGCACGTCGCCCGCCCCGGCGGACGCCGGAGCGGCCGGGAGGAGCACGGCGAGGGCGGCGATCAGCACGGGCAGGACGCGAACCGTCACGCGATGGGGCTACCCGGCGGGGGGTACCTTGTCCTCCGACGTGGCGTCTCTGCGCGGACAGCTCCTCGTCGCCGGGCCGGCGCTGCTCGACCCGAACTTCCACCGGACGGTCGTGCTGGTGTGCGAGCACGACGAGGACGGCGCGATGGGCCTCGTGCTCAACCGTCCGTCGCCGATCCCCGCCGACCAGGCGATCCCCGAGCTGGCGGGCGCGCTCGGGCCGCAGGACCGGCTCTGGGTGGGCGGGCCCGTCCAGACGACGAGCGTCGTCGTGCTCGCGGACTTCGCCGCCGCGGGTGAGGGCATGCCGGTCGCGGGGCACGTCGGGCTCGTGCTGCCGGACACCGACCTCGAGGACGTCGTCACCGCCGTCAGGCGTGCCCGCGCGTTCCTCGGCTTCGCCGGCTGGGGCGGCGGGCAGCTCGACGGCGAGGTCGCGGGCGAGGACTGGATCGTCGCCGAGTTCGCGCCCGAGGACGCGTTCACCGAGGAGCCCGACGAGCTGTGGTCGCGCGTGCTGGCGCGCAAGGGCGGCTCCTACGCGCTGCTCGCGACGATGCCGCCCGATCCGAGCGTCAACTAGCCCGACTCGCGCAGGCGCAGGTCGAACCCCGCCGGCGCGTGGATGTTGAGGATCCTCACCGGCGTGTCGGTGCGGTTCTCGAAGGTGTGCTCGACGTCCGGCGGGACGAGCACGAACGTCCCGGCCGGCGCGGCGACCTCCTCGCCGCCGACGACGAAGGTCAGCTCGCCGTCGAGGACGAGGAACGCGTCGTCCTCCCCGTCGTGGACGTGCGACGGCGGCCCGTGCCGCCGCGGCGCCATCGTGATGATCGAGGCGTTGAACCGGGGCGTGTCCTCGCTCAGCGCCAGGAACTCGACGTTGCCGACCCGCAGCCCCTCGCCGGGTCGGACGATCACCGCTTCGCTCATGCCGCGGAAGCCTCGCGCATCAGCCGAGCGACCCGAGCAGCGCCCGCGAGATGACGAGGCGCTGGATCTCCGATGTCCCCTCGTAGATCTCGGTCACCTTCGCGTCCCGGTAGTAGCGCTCGGCCGGGAACTCCTTCGTGTACCCGTAGCCCCCGAGCACCTGGATCGCCTCGCCGGTCCAGTGCCGCGCGACGCGCGAGGCGAAGAGCTTCGCCTGCGCGCCCTCGACCGTGTGCGGCCGCCCCGCCTCCTTGAGCCGCGCCGCCCGCCACACGAGCGCGCGCGCCGCCTCGATCTCCGTCTGCATGTCGGCGAGCTTGTGCGCGATGGCCTGGAAGCTCCCGATCGGGCTGCCGAACGCGTTGCGCTCGCGTGCGTAGGACGTCGCGACGTCGAGCGCGGCCTGCGCGATCCCCACCGCCTGGGCCGCGATCCCGATCCGCCCGCCGTCGAGCGTCGACAGGGCGATCCGCATGCCGCCGCCGGGCGGGCCGATCCGCTCGCCCGGCGTCTCCTCGAACGCGAGGTCGGCGGTGGAGGACGAGTTCAGCCCGAGCTTCTCCTCCTCACGCGTGACGCTGAACCCCTCCGCGCCGCGGCGCACGAGGAACGCCGACGGCTTCCCGTCGGCCTCCTTGGCGAAGACGAGGAACGTGTGCGCATAGGAGCCGTTGGTGATCCACTGCTTCGACCCCGTAAGCCGGTCGTCGACGGCCCGCGTCAGCATCGCGCCGGCGTCGGACCCGGACCCGCTCTCGGTCAGCGCGAACGCCGCGATCTCGTGCCCCTGCGCGAGCGGCGGGACGTAGCGGTCCTTCTGCTCGTCGGTGCCGTGCAGCAGGATCGGCATCGTTCCCGCGCCCGTGTGGACCGCGAGCGTGACCCCGGCTCCGGCGTCGGCGCGGGAGACCTCCTCGAGCACGAGCGCGTAGGACAGGTAGTCGGCGCCCGCGCCCGCGTATCGGTCCGGCACGCAGACGCCCATCAGCCCGAGCTCGCCGAGCTGCTCGAAGACCTCGCGCGGGAAGCGGTGCTCGCGATCCCACGCCGCGGCCTGCGGCGCGATCACCTCGTCGGCGAAGCGGCGCGCCAGCGACCGGATCTCCTGCTGCTCGTCGGTCAGCTCGTGGACGCTCATGCCGCCTTGGCGTTCGAGCACAGGCAAACGATGCGGTCGCCGGAGCGGAGCGTCGCCGCGCGCGGGTCGTCGAAGCGCAGCAGCTCGTCGCCGCGCACCACGGCCACGATCGGGGCGCCGGTCGCGACCTCGCCGAGCGACAGGCCCGCCTGCTCCTCGGTGACCGCCCGCTCGACGATGTCGAGCCCGCTGCCCACCGACAGCAGGTCCTCGAGCACCTCGACGAGCCGCGGGGAGTGGGTCGCGAAGCCGAGCAGCCGCCCGGCCGCGCCCGAGGAGATGATCGCCGAGTCGGCGCCGCTCTGGTGCAGGAGATGCCGGTTCTCGGCCTCCCTCACGGCCGCGACGATCGTCGCGCCCGCATTGTGCTCGCGGGCCGTCAGCGTGATGAGGACCGACGCCTCGTCGGTGTCGGCGGCGACGACGACGCCCGACGCGGACCGGATCCCCGCCTCCTCGAGCACCGAGGCCCGGGTCGCGTTGCCGTGCACCGCGGGGAAGCCGGCGCGGGTCGCCTCCTCGACGGCGTCCTCGCGCCCGTCGATGACGACGATGTGGTCCTTCTCGGTCCCGCGCGCGAGGAGCGTGTCGATCGCGTTGCGCCCCTTCGTGCCGAACCCGCAGACGATGATGTGGTCGCGCAAGCGTCTCCTCCAGATCTTCAGGCGGATGGCGTGGCGGGAGCTCTCCGCCAGCACCTCCACGGTCGTGCCCACGAGCAGGATGAGGAACACGATCCTCGCGGGCGTCACGAGCAGCGTGGTCAGCAGGCGCGAGGTCTCGGTGACGGGGATGACGTCCCCGTAGCCGGTCGTCGTGATGCTGACCGTCGCGTAGTAGAAGCAGTCGAGCAGCGTGACCGAGTCGCCCGCCGCGTCGCGGTAGCCGTCGCGGTCGACGTAGGCGACCAGCGCGACGAAGACGATGAGCCCGAGGCCGAAGAGCATGCGCTGCACGAGCACGCGCCCGGGAGCGGGCGCGCGCGAGGGCAGGCGCAGCGGAGCGGGAACCGCCACTACGGCAGGCAGACGGCGAGGCAGGCCCGGGACATCCGCGAAAGGTACCCCCCAACCTCGCTCGGGGGCGGGCGTTGGTACCCCCGAAGGGCACTCGAACGGAGGAGAGACCCATGGACGCCGGAGTCATCGTCGCCATCGTCGTCGGAGCGATCCTGTTGATCGCCCTGTTCAGCTTCGTCGGACGGCGCAAGCGCGACCAGCGCCACGAGCAGCGCCGCCTCCAGGCCCGCGACCACCGCGAGGAGGCCCGCGTGCGCTCGGCGCGCGCCACCCGCGCCGAGGCCGAGGCCGAGGAGCGCGCCGCCCGCGCCAAGAAGGAGCAGGCGCTCGCCGAGGAGCAGGCCACCGCAGCGAAGCGCGAGCGCCGCTTCGCGCGCTCCAAGGAGCAGCGCGCGGCCGAGCTCGACCCCGACCACTCCCGCCGGTAGGGAGGCGCGACGGCCGGGAGGCGGCGGGTCCCACCCCCCGAGGCCCCCGCCCCCGGCCTGTCGCCTACTCCACCGTCAGCGTCCCCGCCATCCCTTGGTCGGCGTGGTTGCCGACGGGGCAGTACCACTTGTACTCGCCGGGCTTCAGCGTCGCCTGCAGCTCGGCCGACTCGCCGCCGTCGAGGACCTCGGTCTCGAACTCCTCGCCGCCGCCCTCGATCTCGAGCGCGTGCGGGGCCGAGCCCTCGTTGACGACGTCGTAGGTCACGGCGCCGGCCTTCGCCTTCGGGTTCGCCGGGTCGATCGCGAACTCGGTCAGCACGACGCGCGTGCCGTCCGCGGGGCCCTCGGCGCCGGTGTCGGTGGGCTCGGTGGAGGGCGGGCTGACCGCTCCCGTGCTGGGCGAGGCGCCGGTCGGCTCCTCGTCGTCGTCGTCGCCGCAGCCGGCCGCGAGGAGCAGGCCGGTGGCGAGCAGTGCCACGATGGTTCGTCTCATGCCCGAGTTGTACGCCCCTGCGGGCCTGCCGGTTCGTGAGAGGATCGCCCCCATGCTCCGGAGCCTCCTCGCCGCCGTTGTCGCGTGCCTCGCCCTCTCCACCCCCGCCGCCGCCCAGGAGAACCCCTGGCTGGCGCAGCGCGTCATGAACTTCGCCCACCAGGGCGGCGAGGACGAGCTGCCGAGCAACACGCTGTACGCGTTCACCCAGTCGCTGAACCGCGGAGCGGACTGGCTCGAGATCGACGTGAACCTCACGAAGGACGACCAGCTCGCGGTCATGCACGACACGACGCTCGACCGCACCACGAACGGCACCGGGCCGGTCGTCGAGCGCACGCTGGCCGAGATCCAGCAGCTCGACGCCGCGTACTGGCACGTGGCCGACGCGGGCGCCCGCCGGGTCGCGGAGCGGCGCGCGACCGACACGTATCCCTTCCGCGGCATGCGCACCGGCACGAAGCCCCCGCCGCGGCGGTTCGCCGCGAACGACTTCCGCGTCCCGTCGCTGCTCGAGGTCTTCGACCTCTTCCGCGGCGTGATCAACATCGAGATCAAGGGCGAGACCGAGGAGATCCAGATGCGCACGGCCGAGGTGCTGGCGCGCCAGATCGCCGCCGCGGGCCGCGGCGACAACGTCATCGTCGTCTCCTTCAACCAGAACGTCGTCGACCGCTTCCACCAGCTCGCGCCCGACGTGCCGCTCGCGCCCGGCGTCGGCGGCGGCGCGCGCTTCCTGCTCCAGAACGAGTCGCCCGGCGAGGGCGTCGTCGCCTTCCAGATCCCGATCACCTTCGACCTCGGCGGCCAGAAGCTCGTCGTCGCGACGCCCGAGAACGTCAAGCGCGCGCACGAGGCGGGCTACGCCGTCCACGTCTGGCTGAGCAACGACACCGAGGACGTCCCGACCTACCGCCGCCTGCTGAACATGTGCGTCGACGCGATCATGGCCGCGAAGCCGTCGCTGCTCGCGCGCGAGCTGCGCCGCTACAGGGGTGAGGACCCGTGCGGGACGCGCGTCGCCAACGGCCGCCCGACCGCGCGCGGCGGACGCGTGAAGCTCGACCTGCGCCGCCGCGGGCAGAGCAAGGAGCGGCGCACCGGCACCGTCGCCCTCCACGGGCTCGACCGGCGCGGCCGCCTCCAGGTCGTCCTCGGCCGCGCGCGGTGGACGCTCGGCAGCGACAGGAGCCGCACGACGGCGAGCGTGCGGCTGAACCGCGTCGGCCGCGCGGCGGTCGCCGAGCGCCGGCGCCTCGTCGCGCGCGCGATCGTCAGCGAGCGGGGCCGCTCGGTGAGCGTGCGCGACGTGAGGCTCGGCTAGGCGGGCGCGGGCGGGTCGTCGGGCATCGCGCCGTCGTCCGGCGCGCGGTCGTCGTCGACCGGCGGGTCGTCGCCGAACAGGAGCTGCTCGACGCGGACCTCGATCGCGACGCGGCTGATGTCGAACCCGGCGAGGCCGCGCGGCATCGTCACGCCCTCCGGGACGCTCTCGACCGGCTGCCAGAGCATCCACTGGTCCTCGACGGGGTCGTACCAGGTGAGCGGCGGCGTGTCCGGGGGCAGGCGCCCCTCGCGGAACATCGTCGCGACGCACGACGGGCAGCCCTCCGCGGCGGCGAGCTCGACGATCCGCTTCGCCTGGCCCGTGGCCGCGGCGGCCTCGAGCCGGCCGCCCTCGCGCAACGGCAGCTCGCACCCGCCGCACTCCTCGC
>DASZDF010000462.1:0-1893 GCA_035942275.1 Solirubrobacteraceae bacterium
GGCCCCGGCGCCGCCCGCCCCGCCCCCCGCGACCGCCCCGCGACCGCCCGCCTTCGCGAGCCTCCGCGCCTCCGCGTCGCTGAACCGGTCCGGCCGCACCGCGTTCGCCACGACGAGGTCGAGCCGCCGCCCGAGCTCCCCGCGGAGGAACTCGACCTCGTTCACCGGCATCTCCTCCGGCGTGGCCACCGCGACGATCCCCGTCAGCGAGCGGTCGGTCAGCGTCCCGTGGATGATCCTCGCCTGACGCGCGACCGGGCCGGCGGCGGCGACGCCCGCGAACGTCCGCGGCGCGTCGAGGAGGGCCAGCCCGTGGCCGGTCGCCGGCGCGTCGACCACGACGAGGTCGTACGGCTCGGCGCCCTCGACCCGTCGCTCCGGCTGCGCCAGCTCCCACAGCTTCCCGACGGTCAGCAGCTCGCGCATCCCGGGGGTCGCGGCGGCGAGGTAGCCGAAGATCCGGCTCGACTTCAGGACCTCGGCGAGCGGCCGCGAGAGCTGGTCGGACAGGTACATCTCCATCGCGTCGTCCGGGTCGACCGACAGCGTCGGGACCTCGCCCCCGACCACTCGCTCCACGTCGTCGCGCCGCGCGACCTCGGCGACGAGCGTCCGCAGCCCGCGCCGTGACGCGACGAGGCCGAGCGCCGCGGCGACCGTCGTCTTGCCCACGCCGCCCTTCCCCGTCACGAAGACGAGGCGCTTGTCGAGGAGGGCCGTTACTCCTCGCCGTCCCAGTAGTCCACGCGCTCGACGCGGAACATCGCGCGCACGCCGCGCACGGACAGCTTCTGCGAGCGCGGGTACCAGCAGATGTCCGACGGGTCGCGCTCCCCGTAGGCGAGCAGCGTGAGCCCGGCGTCGCCCGCGACCCACGAGTGCGCGACGCCGGTCCCCGCCGGCCGCGCGACGACCGTCCCACGCGAGACCTCGTGCTCCTCCTCGTCGAGCCGTAGAACGCCGCTGCCCTCGAGCACGACGAACAGCTCCTCCTCGGCCGAGTGGCAGTGCGGCGGGTGCGACTCCGCGCCGGGCGCGACGACGACCCACATCAGGCCGCTGGTCAGCGAGCCCGCGGCGCGGCCGATGTCGCGCCGCTCGACGTCCGTGCGTCCGCGACGGGTGTGGCGCGGAGGGAGGTCGCCGACCGCGACGACGTGCGCCGGCCGCGGGCGCGAGTGCGACACGTCGACCGGCTCGAGCGCCGCCTCGCGGGCGAACGGGTGCTCGCCGCGCCCCGCCTCCACCCACGTGTCGCCGTGCCACGCCACGCCGGAACGGGGCAGGAACGCGCCCTCCGCGTCGCGCCGCTCGCCGAAGGCGAGCACGTCCAGTCCTTCGTCGCCGGCGCGCAGCGTGTGCGGCGGCCCGCCCGCGACGTGCACGATCGCGTCGCCCGCGCGCACGTCACACGCGGCGCCGTCCTCCCAGAGCCGCCCGCTGCCGGCGAGCACGAAGAAGATCTCCTCCTCGGCGCTGTGCGCGTGCACCGGGCTGGTCTGGCCGCCCGGCTCGGCCCGCACGCGCTTCAGCCCGACGCGCACCGACCCGGCGGCGGTGCCGAGATCCCACCGCGTCCGCCTCAGGCACCCGTGGTCGATGGTCTCCGAAGGCGCGTCATCCCAGTGCATCCGGCCGCGATGCTACGGGCGGAAGGGAGGAAACGCCCGTACGCGCGCGAATGCACGGACCTATGGCGCCCAAGGCCAAGGGGATCGCGTGCGCCAACCAGAAGGGCGGCGTCGCGAAGACGACGACGACGCTGAACCTCGCGGCCGCCTTCGCCGAGAAGGGCAACCGCGTGCTGGGCGGGGACATGGACCCCCAGGGGAACCTCACCATGTCGCAGGGGATCGACCCCGACACGCTCGACCTCTCGATGTACGACGTTCT
>DASZDF010000463.1:0-1824 GCA_035942275.1 Solirubrobacteraceae bacterium
ACCTGCACGCGGTCGCCGTGGCGCCCGACGGCTCGGCGATCGCGGCGGGCGAGCGCCGCGCGCTGCTGTGGCGGCCGGCCGACGGCGGCTTCCGCATGCTCCCGCCGCCGCCGAACGCGTCGTTCAACGCCACGTTCACCTCGGCGGCGATGCCCTCCGCCGACCGGGCGTGGCTGACGGCGAGCAGCGGGCAGATCTTCGCGGGGCAGCGCGACGGCGACGGCTGGCGCTGGACGGTCGAGAACCTCGACGCCGCCGGCGACCCGCTCGCGCTCGACGACCGCCTGGACGCGGACCGCGCGCTCGGACTCGAGGACATCGCGGTCGACGCCGCGGGGCGCGGCTACGCCGTCGGCGACGAGGGGCTGATCCTGAAGCGGTCGCCCGAGACCGGGACGTGGGAGCGGATCGCCGCGCGCTACCGCGACAACTTCACCTCGGTCGCGCTCTCGGCCGGCCCCGGGGCGCCCGGAGCCCTGATCGGCGGGAAGCTCGGCGTCGTGCTCACGCTCGTCGACGGCAAGTTCCGCGTCGCGCGGCACGCCGACCCGCACGACCCGCTGATCGCGGCCGCCGGCCCGACCTCCACCGGCTCGATCGTCGGCCTCGCGCTCCTGCCCGGGACGGAGCCCGGCCAGGTCGAGGCGTGGGCGGCGCTGCAGGTCCAGCCGAACCCGGTCAACCGCCGCTCGCCGCTCCCGCAGGCCATGCTCCACTTCAGCAGCGACCCGGACGACGACCTGCTCGACGGCGTCGCGAACATCCGGCCGCTGCCCGACGCGCCGCTCCCGCGCCCCGGCGAGATCGCGTTCGCGGCGTTCGGCCGATCGGACTGCCACGCGCCGGCCGGCGAGAACTGCACCGAGCTGCACGGCACGACGCGCTTCAACGACGTCGTCTCGCGGCGTATCGCCGACGAGGTCGCGCGGCGCGCGAAGAAGGCGGGCGGGCCGACGTTCGCGCTCTTCACCGGCGACATCAGCGAGGCCGCCGGGCGCAACCGGCCGCAGGCGGCGACCCCGCTCGACCAGAACGTCGTCCACCGCCGCTGGGTCGACCTCGTCGCGCGGCGGCTCGCGCGCGGCGGCGTCCCGGTGTGGGGAGCGGTGGGCCGCGGCGACCTCGCGATGGTGAGCAACTGCGGCGGCTTCGCGGTGGGCGTCTGCGTCGGGACCCGCGAGGCCGGCCCGGCCCGGACGAACGCGCTGTGGCGCGAGACGATGGCCGCGATGCCGCAGCCGTGGGGCGACGCGGAGCCGGCCGAGGGCGGCGGCGTCGAGTTCGTGCCGGTCGAGACCGGCAGCGCGGCCGAGGCGCCGGGCGGCGGCGCGAACACGCACTACGCCTTCGACGTCCGACGAGACGGCAAGACCGTCCTGCGCGTGGCGGCGATCGACTCCTCGCAGGGGTCGCTCGCCGCCTCCGAGCGCGAGCAACAGCCGGTCGAGGCGGGCGGACAGACGGCCTGGCTCGACCGCGTGCTGTGCCGGCGCGGCACGACGAACGCCGCGGGCCAGGAGTGCACCCTCGACCCCGACGTCCCGAGCGTCGTGCTCGGCAACGTGCCGACCTACAGCTACGGCCCGGGCGGCGTCACCGAGACGATGACCGACTCCGCCGTGTTCGAGGCGACGCTGCTCCAGCACAAGGTCACGACGATGGTCTCGGGCCGGCTGGGTTGGAACGGCCGCTACTTCGCGACGGCGCCGGGCCTCCACTTCCCGTGCCCCGACGGCGAGTACCCGACCGACGCCGACACGCCGCGACCGGGCGACGCGCCCGACTGCGGCCAGGCCGGCGCGGCCGACCAGGCGCGCGCGGCGG
>DASZDF010000464.1:0-2117 GCA_035942275.1 Solirubrobacteraceae bacterium
GTCGTCGTGCCGTTCTCCTGCGGGCGCGATTCGTCGGCGATGCTCGCGGCTGCGGTGCGTGCCGCGCGGCGCCGCGGCTGCCCCGACCCGGTGCCGGTCACGCTGCGCTTCCCCGGCCGGCCCGCGACCGACGAGGACGAGTGGCAGGAGACGGTGATCGCCCACCTCGGCGTCCCGGAGTGGGAGCGGATCGAGCTCGGTGACGAGCTCGACATCCTCGGTGCGGTCGCGCGCGAGAAGCTCTTGCGCCACCGGCTGCCGTGGCCCGGCAACGGGCACGCGGTCGTGCCGATGCTCGAAGCGGCACGCGGCGGCTCGCTCGTGAGCGGCGTCGAGGGCGACGGGCTCCTGGACCGCTGGCAATGGGCACGGCGGCCCGGCGTCCGCGGCGCGGCGCGCCGCGCGAAGTCCCGGCTGCCCGCCGCGCTGCGGGCGCTCGCGGACGAGCGCCGCGGTCGGCCGTTCGCAGCGTTGACGTGGCTGACGCCGCAGGCACGGCGGGCGATCACGCGCGGGTACGCGCGCGAGCGGGCCGGCGAGCCCGCTCGCTGGGACGGGCGGACGCAGTGGTTCGCGGGGCGCCGGCACGTCCGCGCGGCGCGGGCGCGCCAGCAGCTGTACGCCGCCGACCACGACGTGATCGCCGTCCACCCGCTCTCGGACCCGCGCTTCCTCGCGGCGCTCGCCCGGCACGGCGGACGGGACGGCTTCGCCGACCGCGCCGCGGCGCTGCACGCGATCTTCGGCGACCGGCTGCCGGCGCGCACCGTCGCCCGGACGTCGAAGGCCGAGTTCAGCGAGGTGTTCTGGGGCCCGGAGGCGCGGCGGTTCGCGCGCGAGTGGGACGGCTCCGGCGTCGATCCGGCGCTGGTCGACGCCGAGGCGCTGCGGGCGACGTGGCTGGATCCCAAGCCGCACGCGCAGTCGGCGACGCTGATCGGCGCCCTCTGGCTGGAGGCAGAGCAGCAACGCGTCCGGTGACGCGGCGCTGCGCCGGACGCCAGAGGCAAGCCGTATCCTTCCGGTCATGGCCGACGACGAACGCCCGCCCGAGTACGAACCGCCGAAGCTCATCGTCCTCGGGTCCGTCGCCGACCTGACGAAGGCGCTCTCGGAGGGGTCGAACATCGATTTCGAGGACTTCCTCCAGAGCCTCTAGCTCCGCGGCGACCCGGCATAGTGCCGGGCCATGAGCAACGACTTCACGACGGATCAGAGAGAGCGCGAGGCGTCCGGCGCCCATTCCTACGGGCGGTACCTCGAGGAGTTCGAGGAGGGCGCGGTCTACAAGCACTGGCCCGCCAAGACCGTGACCGAGGCGGACGACCACCTCTTCTGCCTGATCACGATGAACCATCACCCGCTGCACATCAACGACGTGTACGCGGGCAAGTCGCAGCAGGGCCGCAACGTCGTCGTGGGCCCGCTGGTCTACTCCCTGGCGCTCGGGATGTCGGTTTCCGACGTCAGCGGGAAGGCCATCGCGAACCTCGCCACCGAGGAGCTCTCGCACCCCGCGCCGGTGTTCCACGGGGACACGCTGTTCGTGGAGTCCGAGGTCCTCGAGAAGCGGGAGTCCCGCTCGAAGCCGGACCGCGGGACGGTCAAGGTCCACACCCGGGTCTTCAACCAGGACGGTACGCTCGTGGCCGAGTTCAAGCGCCTGGTCCTCGTTCCCCGGAAGAACGCCGGCGCGCCGTCCGACGAGCCGGTGGCAGCGCCCTCGGGGGACTGAGTCCGCCAGAATGGCCCGCTGCCGCCGAGTTTCGCATTCCAGAGGTGACCTGATCCCGTGAGCACGACCGCTGTCCCGACGTCGCATCAGAAGCTGCTGTCCTGGGTGGAGGAGGTGGCCGAGCTCACCCAGCCCGCCGAGGTGCACTGGTGTGACGGGTCGGCGGAGGAGTACGACGCGCTGTGCCGCCTGCTGGTCGAGGCGGGCACGTTCAAGCGCCTGTCGGACGCGAAGCGGCCGAACTCGTACCTCGCGTGGTCGGACCCGAGCGACGTCGCCCGCGTCGAGGACCGGACGTTCATCTGCTCCGAGCGCGAGGAGGACGCGGGGCCGACGAACAACTGGAAGCCGCCGGCCGAGATGCGCGACACGATGGAAGGCC
>DASZDF010000465.1:0-3140 GCA_035942275.1 Solirubrobacteraceae bacterium
GCGCACGTGGTACTCGAGGTGGAAGTCGGGGTCGTCGACCCACAGCGGCCGCCCGCTGCTGGCCGGCGGGAACGCGAGCTTCTGCCGGTAGCGCGGCACCAGGTGCAGCCGCCCCCGCAGCGAGTCGAGGAAGTCGGCGAGCGGCGGCGCCGGGCCCTCGAGCGTGACGAGGGCGCCCACGTGCATGTGGCTCTCCGGCGTCTCCTGCTCGAGGAACGAGGCGTCGACGGCGGTCAGCCGGTCCAGGTGCTCCTGCGGCATGTTCGAAACCTACTACCGCGAGGTGCTGCCTACACCGGTCACGATCTCTCGCACCCGGCCGGGCCCGCTCGTGCGTGGATCGAGCGGCGGCGTCTCCAGCCCCGCGCCGTCGTGCAGCCCGTCGAACAGCTCGTCGAACGCCTCCACGGCGCTCTTGCGCGCCTCCCAGCCCAGCTCGCGGCGGATCCGCGCCGTGCTCATGATCGGCACCCCGAGCCCCATGTCGACCCACCCCGGCTCGGTCGGCTGGAGGCGCAGGTGGTACGAGGCCGACGCGCCCGCACGTATGAACCGGCCGGGCACCGGGAGCTGCGCCGCGTGCAGCGCGGCGCCGAGGGTGTCGCCGTCGAGGACGGGATCCGCCGCGACGTTGTACGCGCCCCGCGCGGAGTCGTCGAGGAGCGCGAGCCGGTAGGCCTCGGCGAGGTCGTCGGTGTGGACGGCCTGGAAGCGCAGCCGGTCGGTCACCGGGAGCGCCGGCAGCAGGATGCGCCGGACGAGCGCCCGCGGCAGGAACGGGCCGGCGAACAGCCGCCGGATCTGCGTCGCCGCCTCGCGCTTGAAGCACAGCCCGGGGCGCATGCGCACGACGCGGATGTCCGGATGGACGGCCTCGAACGAGTCGAGGATCCGCTCGACCGCGGCCTTGTGGCGCGAGTAGAACGAGGTCGGGATCCCGGCCGTCGACCACGACTCGTCGACCGCCCGGTCCTTGGGGCCCGCCGCGTACGCGCCGACCGACGACGCGTAGACGAGCACCTTCACGCCCGCGCGCGCGGTCGCCTCGAAGACCCGCGCGCTGCCGTCGACGTTGACCGCGCGCGTGACGCTCTCGCGCCGGCCGGGCTGGATCAGCCAGACGAGCGACACGACGGCATCGGCGCCGGTCAGCAGGGGTGCGACGTCCTCCTGGGTGACGTCGGCCTGGGCCCACTCGACCTTCGGCAGCGACAGGTCCGGACGGCGGCGGGCGATGCCCAGCACCGAGTCGATGGTGGGGTCCGCGGACAGGCGCCGGCACAGCGACGTCCCGTGGTTCCCGGTGGCTCCTACGACGGCGACGCGCATGCCTGCTGCAATACCCCCATGTGGGATTTCTCGACCGAGCCCGAGTTCCAGGCGCACCTGGACTGGATGCAGACCTTCGTCCGGGAGGAGATCTGGCCGCTCGAGACCTTGGATCTCGACTACGGCCAGCTCATGCGGGCGATGGCGCCGCTGCGCGAGCAGGTCAAGGAGCGCGGCCTCTACGCGGCGCACCTCGACCCCGAGCTGGGAGGCCAGGGCTTCGGCCAGGTGAAGCTCGGGCTGATGCACGAGGTGCTCGGGACGACCCCGATCGCGCCGTTCGCCTTCGGCAACCAGGCGCCGGACTCCGGCAACTCGGAGATCCTCGCGCTCGCGGGCACCGAGGAGCAGAAGGACCGCTGGCTGTACCCGCTGCTCAACGGCGACCTGCACTCGGCGTTCTCGATGACCGAGCCCGACACCGCGGGATCGGACCCGACGCTGCTGCGCACGCGCGCCGTGCGCGACGGCGACGACTACGTCATCACGGGCCACAAGTGGTTCTCGTCGAACGCGTCGATCGCCGACTTCCTCATCGTCATGGCGGTCACCGACCCGGACGCCCGGCCGCACCAGCGCGCGACGATGTTCATCGTCCCGGCCGACACGCCCGGCGTGAACATCCTGCGCGACGTCCCGACGATGGAGCACCCGCTCCAGGAGTACGGGAAGTACGGCGGCCACGCCGAGATCCGCTACGAGGACGTCCGCGTGCCGGCGGCAAACCGGCTCGGCGCCGAGGGCACCGGCTTCCTCATCGCGCAGCAGCGCCTGTACCCCGGGCGGATCCACCACTGCATGCGCTGGCTCGGCGTGTCCAACCGCGCCTTCGACATGCTGTGCGAGCGCGCGCTGTCGCGCGAGGCGCACGGCTCGGTGCTGGCCGACAAGCAGACGGTGCAGAACTGGATCGCCGACTCGGCTGCGCAGATGCAGGCCGCGCGGCTGATGACGCTGCACGCCGCGTGGGTCATGGACACGCAGGGCGCGAGCGCCGCGCGCAAGGAGATCAGCCTCATCAAGTTCTTCGGCGCGCAGGTGCTCCACGACGTCGTCGACCGCGCGCTCCAGGTCCACGGCAGCCTCGGCTACTCGACCGACCTGCCGCTCGAGCAGATGTACCGCTTCGCCCGCGGCGCGCGCTTCTACGACGGGCCGGACGAGGTCCACCGCCAGAGCGTCGCCCGCCAGATCCTGCGCGGGTACGAGCCGCGGCCCGTCCCGAGCGAGCACATCCCGACCAGGCGCGACGAGGCGCAGCGCAGGTTCGCCCACCTGCTCGAGGCGGTGACCTCGAACGACTAGGGCGCCGAAGGTCCTCGTCATCGCGCTGGTCGTCCAGCTCGTGCTGGGCGGCGCGTTCCTGTGGCTGGTCTCGAAGGACTTCGACCTCAACGGCGACGGCAGCGAGGACGCGGCGGCGAAGGCGCCGTTCGTCCCCAAGCCGACGACCGACCGGTTCGACGAGGGCCGCGCGTTCGCGCTCCTGCGCCGCCAGGTCGAGGTCTACGGCTGGCGCCCGGCGGGGTCGAAGGCCCTGCGCGCGCTCGCCGAGGACCTGCGCAGGCGCATGCCGCGCGGGCGCTTCGAGCCGCTCGGCCGCGACCACCCGGGCCTGCGCAACGTCGTCGGCACCGTGCCCGGCACGAAGCCGGCGATCGTCATCGGCGCCCACTACGACGTGGAGGCGCGGCCCAAGGGCTTCGTCGGCGCCAACGACGGCGCCGCCGGCACCGCCGCGGTCGTAGAGCTGGCGCGCGCGTTCGCGCGGCTCGACCGGCCCGCGGGCGCGCCCGAGCTGCGCTTCGTGC
>DASZDF010000466.1:0-8306 GCA_035942275.1 Solirubrobacteraceae bacterium
CATCATCCGCGCCTGCAGGCCGACCGTCGTGTCGCCCATCTGCCCCTCGAGCTCCGACCGCGGCGTCAGCGCCGCGACCGAGTCGATGCAGATGAGGTCCACCGCGCTCGAGCGCACGAGCATGTCGGCGATCTCCAGCGCCTGCTCGCCGTAGTCGGGCTGGGAGACCAGCAGCTCGTCGATGTTCACGCCGAGCCGCGACGCGTACAGCGGGTCCATCGCGTGCTCCGCGTCGATGAACGCGCACACGCCCCCGAGCTTCTGGGCCTCGGCGATGATGTGGTAGATCAGCGTCGTCTTGCCGGAGGACTCGGGCCCGAAGACCTCGACGATCCGCCCGCGCGGGACACCGCCGATCCCCAGCGCGAGGTCCAGCGACAGCGCGCCGGTCGGGATCGCGTTCACCTTGACCTGGGCGCCCTCGTCGCCCATCCGCATCACGGTGCCCTTGCCGAACTGGCGCTCGATCTGGGACAGCGCGCCCTGGAGGGCGGCATCGCGGGCCTTCGCGGCCTTCTCCTGCTCGCTGACGGGGGGCATAACGGACGACGACCTTTCTCTTCTACGTGGACCGGGAAGTGTGCGCTGCGGACCGGACGGAACGTACGCGCCCGCGGCTGACGAGAGAAACACGGCCTGTGCAGGAACTGCGCAGGCGCGTGGGCGCTCAAGGAGCGCGGCCAGGGGTCGATTTCCCGGAGCATGGCGGCCTCGCCCCAGGCGCCCCGTCGCACCTCGCTGGGCAGGCGGCTGTTCCTGTCCCTCCTCACCATGCTCGTTCCGCTCGCGGTCCTGTCGGGCCTCGCGCTCTACACCGGCTGGGGCACGTCGACCACGCAGGAGGGCATCCAGAAGGAGACCGTCGAGGACTTCGCCGCCGTCGCGCGCGCACGGGATGCCGCCGAGCGCCTCCAGACGGAGGGCGCCGCCGCCGCGCAGTCGCCCAGCGCCCACGCGATCGGCCGCGCATCCGAGGCGCGCTCCGCCCTGACCGCCGCCCTCACTCAACTCGTCGCGGCCGTCGACGGACCCGAGGAGCGCCGCCACGCGAGGGCCGCGGCCGCCGCGGGCGAGCGGGGCGACGTCGAGGGCGTCGAGAACGCGCTCACCGGCGTCCGCACGACGTCGCTCGACGAGCTCACCCGCCGCTCCGACGACGCCCGCAGCGCACAGCGCCGCCAGCTCGCCGTCCTGCTCGTGATGCTCATCGCCAGCGCGCTCGCCGCCATCCTCCTCGCCCAGGGCCTGCGCAGGCACATCGCCCGGCCGCTCACCCAGCTCCGCGACGCGGCGCGAAGGGTCGGCAACGACGACTTCACCCGCGCCGTCCACGTCGGCGGCGACGACGAGCTCCACGAGGTGGCGGACGCGTTCAACGGCATGATGGACCGCCTCGTCCGCGGCCGCGACGAGCTCGTCCACCAGGCGTTCCACGACGCCCTGACCGGCCTCCCGAACCGCGCGCTGTTCCGCGACCGCACCCAGCAGGCCCTCGCACGCGCCCACAACCGCCGCAAGCCCGCCACCGGCCGCGTCGCCGTCCTCTTCGCCGACCTCGACGACTTCAAGGCCGTCAACGACAGCCTCGGCCACGGCGCCGGCGACGAGCTGCTGCGCGAGGTCGCGAAGCGCCTGAGCACGACCCTGCGCGTCGAGGACACGATCGCCCGCCTCGGCGGCGACGAGTTCGCGATCCTCCTCGAGGACCTCCCGGACGCCAGGGCCGCCGAGGCCACCGCCGGGCGCCTCCTCGCCGCGCTCACCGCGCCGATCCGCCTCCCGACCAGCGACAGCGACGTCGTCGCCCGCGCGAGCATCGGCGTCGCCCTCAGCCACAGCCCCGACGACACGGCGGAGGACCTCCTCCGCGACGCCGACGCCGCCATGTACGCGGCGAAGAACGGCGGCCGCAACCGCCACCGCGTGTTCCAGTCCGACATGCACGAGCGCGCACTGGAGCGCTTCGCGCTCGAGGGCGAGCTGCGCCGGGCGATCGAGACCGACGAGCTGACGCTGGACTACCAGCCGGTCCTCGAGCTGGCGACCCGCCGCATCGTCGCCGTCGAGGCCCTCGTGCGCTGGCGCCACCCGGAGCGCGGCATCGTCCCGCCCAACGACTTCATCCCGACCGCCGAGGAGACCGGCCTCATCGTGCCGCTGGGCCGGTGGGTCCTCCAGCACGCTTGCCGCTGCGCGAAGACGCTCCAGGGGCTCCCGGGCGTCAGCCCCGGCCTGGTCATGAGCGTCAACCTCTCCCCGCGCCAGTTCCACGACCCGAACCTCGTCGCGGACGTCGCGGCCAGCATCGAGGCGGCCGGCATCGACGCCACCACCCTCGTGCTCGAGATCACCGAGTCGCTGCTGACGGCCGACCTCGACTCGACCGCGGCGACCCTCGGCGAGCTGAAGGCCCTCGGCGTGCGCCTCGCCATCGACGACTTCGGGACCGGCTACTCCACGCTCAGCTACCTGCGCCGGTTCCCGATCGACATCCTCAAGCTCGACCGCGAGCTGATCGAGGCCGGCTCAGGCCCCGACGCGAAGCTCATGAAGGCGATCGTCGGCCTCGGCCGGAGCCTCGACCTCGCGACCGTCGCCGAGGGGATCGAGCGCCCCGAGCAGGAGGCCGAGCTGCGCGAGCTGGGCTGCGACCTCGGGCAGGGCTTCCTCTTCGCCCGGCCGATGGACGAGGAGCACCTCGTCGCGGAGCTCGGAGGCGACTTTCAGCGGATGCGCAGCCTCACGGCGGAGCCGACGACCGCGCCGTTGGCGGCCGTGCCGCGAAGCGACAGCCGGTAGAGCCCCCGGGGCGGGGTTCGCCGCAGCCGCAGCCGGACGGCCTTGCGCCCGGCGAGCCGGCTGAACAGCTTCCCGGCGACGACCTCGCGGTCGCTGTTGACGACGAGGACGCGGAGGTCCCGGACCGTGGTCCCGGTGACCTTCATCGCGACGCGCAGGTACCCCCGGCGCCTGAGCGCCGAGCGCGGCACGCGCCGCGGCCCCACGTACAGCCGCATGTTCCGCGGCGGGGCGATGGCGCCGCCTCCGGGCCGCTCCGTCACACCGCCCCCACCGCCACCGGGCGGCGGGCGGAAGGTCTCCGACGTGACGACCGGCGCCGTCGCGTCGCACGCGTCGCGGAACGTCAGGCGTGCGCCCCGCCGCACGAGGATCTCCTGCCGCGCGAGCACCGCGCCGTCCGGCGCCTCGCACGTGATCACCCACGTCTCGTCGCGACCGGCCGCGCCGACCCAGGGCCGCGTCGACGGGCCCACGTGCCACTCGAAGCGCCCCGACTCCGGCACGGTGAGCGTCGTCTCGATGAAGTCGTCGACTTCGAGCTCGGGCATCCGGTTGGCCTCGTTGCAACCGCCGCTGTCCGGGCAGCGGCGCGCCGTCGCGGTCGTGAAGTCCTTGCGCACGCGCAGGGTGTGACCGGCCCGCGCCTCCCCGTCGAGCACCCCGTGATCCGCCGCGTTGCCCGCCTGCTCGGCGGCCATGAGGAACGCGTCCCGGATGCCCCGCCCGCTCGGGCCGCCGCTCGGGCCGCCGAGGTACTGGTCGACCACGTGGCTCTGGTACGGCCCCATGAAGACGCCGCCCGCCTGACCGCTGGGGTCCTTCGGGCCGAGCTCGATCGTGTAGCCCATCGCGCCCTGGGCGATGTAGTTCCAGTCCTCGGTCGCGCCGTGGACGTCGTACAGGTCGTAGCCCACGAGCGAGTCGTAGCTCGTCGCCTCCCCCATCTCGTCGCCGAGCGGGCGCATGATGTGCTCGTCCGGGCTGAAGAGGCCGTAGTCCTTGAACCCGGGCTGCCGCAGCACCTGGCCGATGATGTTGTGGGTGGACTGGACGTGCATCACCTGGCGCCGCTGGACCATCTCGTGGACCGCCTGCGACTCGGGCTCGGAGAACGGCCCGGGCCCCCGGTAGGAGAGCGCCGTCGGGCTGTTTCTCGCGCCCGTGCCGCCCCAGCCGGCGCCGTAGTTGCGGTTCAGGTCGACCGAGGAGCGCTCGACGCAGGGCATCGCGGCCTCCTCCTCGTTCAGCGGCCGGCAGTTCTTGCGCCAGAGCGGGTCCTCGCCCGCGGGCGCGTCCGGGTCGGTGCCGCGCGAGACGATGAACCCGTCCGGGTTGACGAGCGGGACGACGATGACCCGCACGCGGTCGAGCAGCGCCGTGATCCGGTCGTCGGTGCCGTAGTTCTTCGCGAGATCGTGAGCGAACTCCATGTTCACCTCGCCGGAGGGCCACTCGCGCGCGTGGTGGAGGCCGAAGAACACTGCGACGGGACGGCCGTCGTCGACGCGGTTGACGTCCTTGGCGAGCTCGACGCCCGCGATCTCGCGGCCCTCGACCGAGGGCTTGGAGAGGACGAAGCGCCGCACGAGGCCCGGGTACTGCTCGGCCAGCGTCCGCAGCTCGGTCTCGTAGTCGGTGATCACGCGGTAGCTGTCGCGCCCGGTGGGCAGCGCGGAGCGCGCGGTCCGACGCGACGTGCGCGCGGCTTCGGCGATCGCCGCGTCGAAGTCGGGGACGACGGTCCGCGAGGGGAAGCCCGCGCCGGCGAGGGTGCGCCGGTCGGCGCCGTCGCGCAGCACCACGCGCGCGCTGTCGTGGTCGACGTCGTGGGTCACGTCGAGCCCCAGTCGCTCGAGCACCGCGACCGACTGCGGGCCGGAGATCGGGACCTCCACGAGCGAGGCGGCGGAGGCGGCGGCGGGCGCGGCGAGCGCGAGGAGGGCGGCGGCGAGGAGGAGGATCCGGGTCATGTGAGTGGGGTGCGCGTGAGCGCGTGGTAGCTGGCGCCCTTGGGGCTGAGGAGCGAACGGTAGAGGGTCACGGAGGTGGCGGCGAAGGTCCCGGCGTCGGCGATCTCGGGGACGTCCCTGTCCACGCGGGCGCCCTTGCGGACGCGCGCGACGGTCACGTGCGGACGGAACGCCCGCCTTTCCGGTGTGAACACGCCGAGATCGACCAGAGTCGCGCTCACGGCGGACTGCATCCGGGCGCACGCGCCGTCGCAGTCGACGAGGTCGACCGCCAGAACGCCGGGGCGGCGGGGCGGGAGCCAGGCGGGCGCGCCGAGGCGCAGGCGGACCGGTGCGGCGGGCACGCCCTCCAGGGCGCCGGCGACCGCCTCGGCGTCCTCTTCCGGCCGGTGGCCGAGGAACGCCAGCGTGACGTGCAGGCTCTCGGCCGGGACGAGACGCAGGCCGTCGCGCGCGGCGGCGGACGCGAAGCCGGCGAGGGCGCGGACGGCGCGCGGCGGAAGGTCGAGCGCGACGAAGAGCCTCAGTCGCCCTCCCCCAGCAGCACGCGGCGGATCATGTGGAGCGCCACCGCGGTCGAGCGGTCGCGCACGTCGGCCCGCGAGCCCGGGAGCTGCACGCGCCGCGTCATCCGCCTGCCGTCGGCGACGACGCTGAAGCAGACCGTCCCCACGGGCTTGTCCTCGGTCCCGCCGCCCGGGCCGGCGATCCCCGTGATGCCGACGCCCACGTCCGCGGCGAGCCGCTCGCGTGCGCCGTCGGCCAGCGCCTCGGCCACCTCGGTCGAGACCGCACCGACGCGCTCGATGAGCGCCGCGTCGACGCCCGCCAGCGCCACCTTCGCCTCGTTCGAGTAGACGACGAGCCCGCCCAGCACGTACGCCGACGACCCGGCGAGGTCGGTGAGCCGGCCGGCGAGCAGTCCGCCGGTGCACGACTCCGCGACCGCGATCGTCAGCTCGCGCTCCCGCAGCAGCTCCGCCACCTGCTCGTCGATCGTCGTCCCGTCGGTGGAGAACAGCGTGTCGGCGTGCCGCTCCTCCACCGTGCGGGCGAACGCGTCGTAGACCGCCTCGTCCTCGGGCTCGTACCGCGTGGCGATCTCGATCTCCCCGCGCCGCAGACAGGTCGTGATCTCGAGCCGCTCGAGCGCGACGCCGGCGCCGCGCGCGACCCGCAGCGTCTCGGCGATCTCCGACTCGGGGATCCCGAACAGCCGCATCATCCGCGAGCGGTACTCGACCGCGCCGGCGACGGCCGCGCGGAACGCGTCGGTCCCGGTCGCCGTCTCCCACATCGGCTGCAGCTCGCGGGGCGGGCCGGGCAGGACGACGACCGTCGGTGCCGATCCCACGACGAACCCCGGAGCAGTTCCCACCGGCTCGAGGATCTCCGCCCCCGCGGGCACGAACGCCTGCTTCCGGTTGCCGGCGCGGATGGCCTCCTGGTCGATGTTCGGCCACCGCCTGGTCAGCCGCTCGAGGATCTTCGCGATCCGTCCCTCGAGCGCCTCGTCGAGCACGAAGTCGACGCCGCAGAACTCCGCGACGACGCGGGCCGTGAGGTCGTCCTCGGTAGGGCCGAGGCCCCCGCTCGTCACGACGAGATCCATGCTCTCCGACGCGAAGAAGTCGAGCGCGGCCCGCACGTCCTCGGGCCGGTCGCCGACGACCATCGTGTGCGCGTGGTCGACGCCCAGCTCCCGCAGCCGGCCCGAGAGCCACGGGCCGTTCTTGTCGCCGATGATGCCGGTGAGGACCTCGGTCCCCGTGACGACCACGCCCGCGCGGGCGCTCATGCCGCGCAGGTCGGCCGCTGATCCTCGGACAGGCTGCGCCGCCCGCTGCGGCTGAACTCGAAGCCCTGCGGCTCGGCGGCCTGCGGCGGCTGGAACGCGCGCCCGTTGACCCGCAGGCGGACGTTCCCGTTGCCCAGCGTGATGCGGAACCGGCGCGAGCGGTACGTGCGCGTCGTGCCGGGCGCGATCTCCGTCCCCGGGATGAGCCGGTCGCCGCGGACGTTGACGAGGCAGACCCAGACGACCGCGGTCGGCGCGACGGTCAGCGTCACCGTGCGCGGCGCCGCCGGCGGCTTCTCCTCGCGCTCCGGCTCGCGGCGCTCCTCGGTGGTCCTCGCCGGCGTCGTCTCGGCGACCGTGTCCGGGTCGTCGTCGTCGCCTCCCTGGCCGATGAGGAAGAGCGCGCCGAAGATCAGCAGCAGCACGACGGCGACCGCGGTGCCGCGCGGGACGCCCCGCGGCGGCTCGTTGCGCCGGCGGTGGTCACGCGCCGTCGGGGGGCGGATCGGGTGCAGGTCGCCGGTGTCCAGCCGCTCGTGACGCAGCTTGTACTCCTCGACGAGCAGCTTGGGATCGAGCCCGAGCGCCTCCGCGTACGTGCGCAGGAAGCTCTTGACGTAGGTGGGCCCGGGCAGCAGGTCCCATTCCTCGTTCTCGAGCGCGCGCAGGTACTTGGCGCGGATCTTCGTCCGGACCTCCATGTCCGTGATGTCGATCCGCTGCCGCATCCGCGTCTCGCGCAGCGTGGATCCGATCTCCGGCATCTGCGGAGGAGGTTACTCGGGGTTTGCAGCACCTTCGCGCGAGCGAAGCTGCTCCACGAAGCGACCGACGTCGGCCGGGGTGACGAGAACCTGCCGCGGCTTGGAGCCCTCGTAGCCCGAGATCACGCCGCGGCGCTCGAGCATGTCGATCAGCCGGCCGGCGCGGGTGTAGCCGAGGCGCAGGCGGCGCTGGAGCATCGAGGTCGACGCGGTGCCCATCTCGGCGACGAGGTGGATCGCCTCCTCGAGCAGCGGGTCCTCGTCGGGGTCGAAGTCGTCGGGCTCCTCGGCCGCCGCCGCGGCGTCGTCCTCGACCTCGTCGAGGAGCTCCTCGCGCAGCTCCGGCTCGCCCTGGTCGCGCCAGAACTCGGTGATGGCGGCGATCTGGGCCTCGTCGATGTAGGCGCCCTGGATCCGCTGAAGGCGCGACGAGCCGACCGGCGAGAACAGCATGTCGCCCTTGCCGAGCAGCGTCTCGGCGCCGTTCTGGTCGAGGATGACGCGGGAGTCGGTCTGCGACGACACCGCGAACGCGATCCGCGAGGGGACGTTCGCCTTGATCATCCCCGTGATGACGTCGACGCGCGGGGACTGCGTCGCGAGGACGAGGTGGATCCCGACCGCCCTCGCCTTCTGCGCGAGGCGGATGATCGAGTCCTCGACGTCGGCGGGCGCGACCATCATCAGGTCGGCGAGCTCGTCGATGATGCAGAGGATGTAGGGCAGCGGCTGGTCGCCGTGCTTCTCGCGGTAGCGGTTGAGCTCGATCAGGCTCCGCGTCCGCGCCAGCGACATGCGGCTGTAGCGGTCCTCCATCTCCTTGACGAGGTTCTGGAGCGCGTTGGCGGCCATCCGCGGGCTCGTGATGACCGGCGTGAGCAGGTGCGGGACGCCGTCGTAGTGGTTGAGCTCGACCTGCTTGGGGTCGACGAGGACGAGCCGCAGGTCGTGCGGGCTCGCGTTGAGCAGGAC
>DASZDF010000467.1:0-4896 GCA_035942275.1 Solirubrobacteraceae bacterium
GTCCTCGCCGGCGAACAGCGTCCGGCCGACGCGCACGGCCGGAAGCCGGTCCGCGCCGTGGGCGAGCAGCCGACGGGCGGCCTCCTCCATCGGGCCGTCGCGGCCGAGGTCGCCGGCGGCGCTCAGGCAGTCCTCGAGGCCGAGGTTGGCCGCGGCGGCCGCCTCGGCGAGGACCTCGGGATGGTCGAGCTCGAAGCCGCCGCAGAAGGCGAGGCGCGTGGCGGCGAGCGCGAACGGGGCGGCGCGCCCCTGCTCGGCGGCCAGCGACGCGACGCGCATCGCGGGGCGCACCGACGCCGGCCCGAGCTCCGGCCACACGAGGGGCAGCCCGAGCGCGTGCGCGCGGTCCTCGGCGACGGTCACGTCGGGCGGGGGCGTCTGCAGGATCTCCTCCAGCACGGGGCGCCAGACGAGGTTCGGGAAGAGGCGGTCGACGCGCTCGGCGGCGAGGTACGTGAACGGCGAGCTGAGGTCGAAGTAGAACGTGACGCGCGGCGAACGGCCGGCTGCGCGCGGTTGCCCACCGTGCCCTTCGGCCCGCGCGATTCGCGCGTCGGCAAGCGAAACCACGTTCCCCACGGCACCTTGAACGTCAGTCGCCGGGAGAACTTGCGGAAGCCGTAGAACAAACGTCTAAGAAAACTCCCTGCTCCACCGGTGACCGGTGTATGGTCGCTCCACATGCCGGCTGTCCCGCCCCCCAAACGGCATCCCTACAACCAGTGGTCACCCGACGCTCGTGCCCTCGATCTCGTCGGTGACAAGTGGACGCTGCTCATCATCCGCGACCTCGCCGGGGGTCCCCGGCGGTTCGTGGAGCTGCAGCGCGTGTTGCCAGGGATCTCCACCGAGCAGCTTCGCTCCCGCCTGAACCGCATGGTCGCGGACGGGCTGCTGACCCGGCAGCGGTACCGCGAGGTCCCGCCGCGCGTCGACTACGAGCTCACCGAGCGCGCCCGCGAGGTGCTCCCGGTGGTCGGCGCGCTCTCGCGCTGGGGCTACGACTGGGCCTGGGGCCCGCCGCGTCCCGGCGAGGCCGTCGACATCGGCGCGATCCTGCGCTCGGCGACGGGGCTCCCAGTCCCGCCGCGCGCGAAGGCCGGCACGGTCGAGGTCGTCGTCACCGGCCGCGGCCGCGGCGACGGCACGTACGCGATGACGATCGGCCGCGACGGGCTGACGATCGCCGAGCGCGACGCTCCCGGCGACGCCGACGCCCGCGTCACGGCCACCGAGCGCGCCTGGATCGAGGCGTTCAGCCCGAACGGCTCCCGCTCCGGGCTGACGTTCGAGGGCGACGAGCGCCTGGCCGAGACGGTGCTCGAGGTCTGCGGCGCCGCCGCGGCCGCGGGCGGCGCCAACAGCGCGGTCGCCTAGACGCCATCGCCGCGAAGCGGCTGTGACGAACTGCCGCGAAGCGGCCTAGCCCTTCCGGTCCCGCCGCGCGCGGAACCAGCCGCCGAGCGCGCCGAGCCCGGCGCCGAACGCTGCCGTGATCGTGATGAGCAGCACCTCCGGGTCGGGCAGGTGGGCCTTCGGCTCCTCGTCCATGATCCCGTTCGCCGTGAGGATCGCCGTGCCGAACAGCAGGCCGCCGAGCAGCCCGCGGTAGAAGCCCTCGAGCGCCCCCTCGTGCTCCAGGCCGGCGACGAAGCCGCCCAGGATGCCGAGGAGGGCAAGCGCCGTGTAGATCCCCTCGGACTCGCCCAGCATCACCCCGGTGATCGCGCCGAAGACGACCGGCACCACCACCACGAGCGCCATCTCCAACCCGTGGCTGCGCTCGCGCAGCAACGTGACTCCGCTCATGCGTCATCCCCCCTTCGAGTAGTCCGCCGCAGTGATGTGCGGGAACTGCGTCGGGCCGGGCAGCCGCTTCTCCCAGCACGACGGCATGTCGGTCGTGTTCGGCTTCGCGGTCATGTGCTCGCCGTTGCCCGGCTTGCCCGTGTTCGCGCAGTCCCAGTTGGCGATCATGAAGCGCCTGCTGACCTCGTCGCCGAGCACCATCGTCGGGTCCGGGTAGGCGTTGCCGCGCTGCTCCTCCGGCCGCCGCGGCTGCAGGGCGTTGAACGTCTCCTCGCCCGTCATGCCGAACTGGCCGAGGTAGTGGCCCATCTCCTCCTCGGTCTGGAGCCCCTGCACGGTGTCGATGACCGCGCCGCCGCCGTTCGAGAAGAACGTGGTGAGCGTGTGCTGGTGGTACTCGAGCCACTCGAGTATCGGGTTGAGCTGCTCCAGGAACGGCTGGAGCTCACCCAGCAGCGGGCGGGCGCCCTCGAGCACCTCGCGCAGCGCCGGCAGGCCGCGCTTCGACACGGTGATCAGCGGGTCGAGGTCGCGGTAGAAGTTCGTGAGGTCCGGCGCCAGCGCGCGCAGGTCGCGCAGCGTCGGGCCGAGGTCGCGCAGCGCCGGGCGCAGGTCGCGCACGAGCGGCCGCGTCTCACGCGAGAACGACTCCAGGTCGACCATCGTCTCGCGCGACTCGTCGAGGAACGTCGGGAAGATCGCGAACGTCTCCGCCAGCGCCTCGCGCTGCGACGCCGTCGCCGTGAACGCGTCGTCGGTGTTGACCATCAGCGCCCGCAGCTGGTCCTCGCGCTCGGTCAGCGCGCCGAAGACCTCGCCGGTGTTGCGGACGAGGCCGCGCACCGCGCGCTCCTGGTCGTTCAGGACGTCGAGCACGTCCTTGCCGCTGGCCACGAACCGCGGCAGGTTGCCGAACGCGTCGTTGAGATCCGGACCACGCTCGTCGACCGCGCCGCCGGTGTCCTGCTGCCACGCGCGGAAGTACTCCTGCGTCGGCTCGTCCAGGATCCCGAGCACCTCGTCGAGCTCGACCGTGTTCTCCACCGACGCGTCGCGCAGGCGCCCGTTCTCCGGCACCGGCTTGCACCCCGGCGAGCCGCGCGTGATCTCCAGGTACTTCTCGCCCAGGATCGTCTTCTGACGCTGGATGACCCGCGCGTCGTCGCACAGCGGCGCGTACTTGCGCTCCAGCTGCACCGTGACGATCGTCTTGTTGCCCGTCTCGTCCTGCTCGAGCTGCTTGATCTTCCCGACGGGGACGCCCGAGCTGCGCACGTCGGCCTCGATCGCCAGCTGGTTGGCCTCGGGCACCGACACCTTGAACTGGTAGCCCTTCGGCTTCAGCGGCACCGGCCCGCCGAACGCCAGCCACAGGAACAGCAGCAGCCCGAAGCACGACAGCGCGAACAGCACCATCGTGAGCAGCCGGCCGAGGGTCGGGGCCTGCTTCTGCACTAGCGGCCGCCTCCCTTCGCGCGCGCGCCGGCCTTGCCGCCCCTGCGGACCGGCAGGTCGGGCAGGTTGTCGAGCACCTGGTTCTGGAGCTGGGTGAGGAGCACGTTGCTCGTGCCCTCGGGGCAGACGCGCGGATCGAACAGCGCGCCGGTGAGGGACTGGAGGAACGCGAGCTCGGGCTCCTCGGTGACCGTGTTCTTGATCGTCTGGCAGGTGGCCTGGATCGCGGTCGGCCGGAAGATGCCGCCGTTGTCCGAGGTCGAGAACAGCGCGCCCCCGACGTGCCCGAGCCACCCGATCCAGTAGAGGTAGCCCTCGTCGCGGGTGCGGACCTCGGGCCCCTCGCGGCCGTTCTGGTTGTAGCCCAGCATGTTGAACAGGTGGTTGAGGACGACGAAGCTCCGCGTCAGGTCCGGCGTCGCCATCGCCAGCCGCCGGGCCGCGGGGCGCAGGTCGCGGGCGAGCGGGCGGAGCTCGCGGACGAACGGGCGGACCTCGTCGCGCAGGATCGGCGTGCCCTCCTCGGCCAGCGGGATGAGCGAGCGGTTGGCCTCGTCGAGCCCGCGCACCGCCGGCCCGAGCCGCTCGGTGGCGGGGCGCAGGATGTTCGCGAAGCGCTCGACCTTGCCGAGGGTGTCGGTCGTCTGCTCGAGCGCCTCGGGCAGCCGGTCGACGGCCTCGGTGATGTTGCCCTCCTGCGAGGCGAACGCGCGGAACACGGTGGCGGAGGAGTCGACGAGCTGGGCGAGGTCGTCGTCCTTGCGCGCGAGCTCCGCGTTCAGCGTGTTGAGGTTGGTGACGAGGCGCCGCAGGTTCTCGCGCCGCTCGGCGACCTTCGAGGTGATCCGCGCGAGGTCGCGGTGCGTCGGCTCGAAGCGCTCGAAGACCTCCTGGAGGCCCTCGCCCCGGCCCTTGAGCCCGCGCGCCGCGCCGTCGAGCAGCAGCCGCAGGTAGTCGCGCGTGTCGTCGTCGAGCATCCCCCAGATCTCGTCCGGGTTGACGTCCGGCTCGGTGTGCGCGACCGGCAGCGTGAAGCCGGGCTTCGCGGCCCTGCCGTCGCCCGGCTCGACCTCGATGAACATGTCCTTCAGCGCGGTCTTCGGCCGCAGCAGCGCCTCGGCGTCCTCGCGGACGAGGCCCTTGTACTTCGGCAGGATCTGGAGCTCGACGATCGCGCGCCCCTCCTTCAGCTCCACCTTGCCGACGTCGCCGATCTTCACGCCCGACACGCGGACGGTCTGGCCCTGGCCGGGCATGACCGCCTGCGCGGTCGAGAACTCGGCCTTGAGCATGTGCGGCTTGTCCTCGACGACGGGGAAGCGCAGGCGCTGGTTGGCGAGGATGTAGCCGCCGACGCCGACCGCGATGACCGCGAGCAGGATCATCGCCACGAAGTCCCGCGCGTGGTCCTTGATGGCCTTCTTCACCGCGCGCTCACCTCCCGCTCTTCCCGATCTTCGGGAGCTCGGAGGGCAGGACGGGCTTCGCCGAGACCTTGACCTCGTCGTAGCGGCCGGTCTTGATGAGCTCGCCCTTCAGCCACGTCGCGGCGATCTCGCGGGCCTTCTCCTCCATCTCCGGCGGCGCCGAGCGCACCTTGAACGCCGGCGGCGGCGCGCCCTCGCGCGTGCG
>DASZDF010000468.1:0-2183 GCA_035942275.1 Solirubrobacteraceae bacterium
GGCGTCATGGACGTCTCCTTCGCGCTCCAGGCGCTGAGCGCCGAGCTGCTCGCGCGCGGGGAGCTCGAGCCCGGCGTCCAGGCCGTGCCGCCCGCGATCGACGCCGAGGTGGCGCGGCTGAAGCTCGAGGCGCTCGGCGTCGAGATCGACGCCCTGACTCCCGAGCAGGAGGCCTACCTGAACCGCTGGCGCAGGTAGCGTTCGCACATGCCCCGCGCCGTCGCCGTGCTCGCGCTGTCCGGCGCGCTCGCCTTCCCCGCGACGTCGGGGGCGAGCGACGACCCCGTCCAGCTCGCGCAGGCGGTGAAGAACGAGGTCGTGCACGTGGATCCGCGCTCGGACGGACGGCTCTCGCCGGCCGAGGCGGGAGCGCTGCGCATCCAGATCGCGCGCGAGGCCCTCGGCCGCATCAAGATCGTGATCGTCCCGCCGGAGGCGGCGCGGCGGCACGGCGGCGTCGCACCGCTCGCCAACGCGATCGCGCAGGTCGGCGAGCTGCGGGGCGCGCTGATCGTGGTCGCCGGGAGCGACGTGTGGCTGACGACGAGCTATCCCAGCGGAGCCGCGCTCGCCGCGGTGCAGAAGGCGATGGCCGGGCCCTACCGCAAGCGCATCGCGGCCGACCTCGAGGAGGCGGTCGCCGGCGTCGCCCGCGCGGATCCGGGCCCGTCCGCCGAGGGAGGCCCGGGGGGCGCGGGAGGCGTGACCGACGACTTCGGCGTCGGCGACTTCCTCGACGACGTCGGCAACACGCTGAAGATCGTGCTGTTCGGCGTGGGCGGCGTGATCGCGATCGTGCTCCTGACGCCGCTCGTGATCTACGGCCTGCGCGAGCGCCGCCGCCGCGCGGAGGGTGCGGACGAGCTTGCGGCCGACCGGGCCCGCGCACGCGACGACCTCATCGCGGTCGGCGAGATCCTCCGCGAGCTCGACGTCGACCCGGACATGCCGGGCATCGACACGGAGGGCCGCGAGGCGCTCGCGCAGGCGATCGAGCTCTACGGCCGCGCGGACCGCGAGCTGGCGAAGGCGACCACGCGCCGCCGGCTCGACCGCGCGCGGGTCACGCTGAACAGCGCCCGCAGCCAGGCGGACGTCGCGCACCGCCGGCTGACGGCCGCGCCGAGCCCTACGGGGCTGCCGGAGTGACGTCGCCGCTGAGCCAGCGGCCGAACTCCTCCGGCGGCAGCGGCTTCGTCAGCCCGTAGCCCTGGACGTAGTCGCAGCCGAGCGACGCCAGCCGGTCGATCGTCGCCTCGTCCTCGGCGCCCTCCGCGATCACCTTCAACCCGAGCGCGTGCGCGAGCTCGATGATCGAGCAGACGATCGACGCGTCGCCCTCGTGCGCCATGCGCATGACGAAGCTCTGGTCGATCTTCAGCGTGTCGAGCGGCAGCTCGTGCAGGCGGGCGAGCGACGAGTAGCCGGTGCCGAAGTCGTCGATGGCGATGACGCTGATGCCGAGCGCGGTGAGACCGCGCAGGATGGTCGCGGCGCCCTCGGCGTCGGACATGACCGCGCCCTCGGTGACCTCGATCTCGAGCGCCGCGGGCGGCAGGCCGCGCTTGGCGAGCATCGCCTCGATCTCGCGGGCGAGCCGGCGGTCGTGGAGCACGGCACCGGAGACGTTCACGGCCACCGCGACCTCGTGGCCTGCCTCGCGCCAGCGGGCGCACTCGCGGATCGCGAGGTCGAGGACCCGCAGCGTGAGCGGCCACATCACCTCGGTCGCCTCGACGACGGGGATGAAGCGGTCCGGCGGGTACTTCCAGCGGACGAGCGCCTCGGCGCTGTGCGGGCGGCGGGTCGCGGCCTCGGCGATCGGCTGGAAGTGGACGGTCAGCTCGTCCCTGGCGATCGCGCGCTTGAGCTCGCGGACCAGCTCGACGCGCCGCGGGGCGTACTGGGCGCGCAGGGCGCGGGCGGCGCGAAGAAGCGCGGGGAGCGCGAGGAGGTAGACGAGCAGCGCGATCGCGGCGAGCGCGATCGCGACGCGCCGGGTGCGGCGGTCGACGTCGTCCGCGGTCGGGCCGTAGGGGAGGATGAGCTCGAGCGCGGCGGCGACCGGGTCGCCCTCGCGGCGGACGACGGGCGCGGCGGTGCGCAGGGTCGTCTCGTCGTCGCTCGTGGCGGTCGAGGTGGCGCCGCGCAACGCCGCCCTCACGGGCTCGGGAGGTCGGCGC
>DASZDF010000469.1:0-12012 GCA_035942275.1 Solirubrobacteraceae bacterium
TGTCGGCGAGCTTCCTCACGACGCCTCCGTCGCGGGTGCGAGCCGACGGGAGGGCCGGGAGTTGAGCAGGGCGAGCGCACTCGCCGGGAAGAGGAGGACGGACATCAGGCCGGCCGCGATCAGCCCCGCCGCCTGCGCGCCGTCCAGGAGCCCGAGCTCCTGGCCGATCGCGGTGGCGGCGACGATGAACGGCAGGGAGGTGGCCTGCAGCAACCCGGCAACAGCCGAGCGGCGTCCGCCGACCAGCCCGCGGTACAGCAGCGCGGGCAGGGCGCGCACGGCGACGAGCGCGGCGAGGAACACGGGGACCATCGCCAGGTTGGTGGGCTCGCCGAGGAGCGCGTCCAGATCGAATCTCACACCGCTCGCGACGAAGAAGACCGGGATCACGAACCCGAACCCGATCGCGTCGAGCTTGCGGCGGAAGTCAGGGTGGGTCATCGCCTTGTCGCGGTCGACGAGCGAGAGGATCGCGCCGGCGGCGAAAGCCCCGAGGATCGCCTCGAGCCCGAATGCCTCGGCCAGCGCGACGAAGCCGATCATGAGCAGCACGGCCCCCCGCACGCGGATCTGCGCTGTCGTGTCCTGGAGCCGGGCAAGGTCGCGCATGACGGCGGACGAGCGGCCCGAGCCGCGGACCGCGAGCAGGACGGCTCCCGCGACCCCGAGGAGCCCGCCGAGCAGCAGCAGCGTCGACCCGAGCCCGCCCTCGCCCGAGAAGAACAGCGACAGCAGGATGATCGCGCCGAAGTCGGCGATCGAGCCGGCCGCGATGATGAGCTGCCCGAACGGCGACGCGACTTCGCCCGCGTCCTTCAGCACGGCGACCACGACGCCCAGCGACGTCGCGCAGAGGATGATCGCGACGAGCAGCGGCGTGTCGACGAAGCCGCCCAGCCGGAGGAGGAAGCCGACGGCGACGGCGACGGCGAACGAGAGCGCCCAACCCGTCGCCGCGAGGCGGAGCGGCCGTCCGCGGAGCTGCTCGAACTCGATCTCCAGCCCGCTGAGGAAGAGGATGAAGGCGAGCCCGACGAGCGAGAGGACCTCGATCGCCTGGTCGATCTCGACCAGGCCGAGCACCGACGGACCGATGACGATGCCGAGCACGATCTCGACGACGATCGACGGCAGCCGCAGGCGCGGGAGGAGCCCGAGCGTGAACGGCGCCAGGAAGGCGACCGCGGACACGATCAGCAGGCCGTCGAACGAGGGCATGGCTGTGCTGTCCCGGGCGCGGTGGGCGCGTTACGCGGCGGCGAGGTCGGCCGTGCCGAAGGTCGCGCTGAACGCGCGGCACCAGATGACCACCGAGGCCCCGCGCACGCGTGCCTCGGGCGGGACGTCGTACTGCTGGTTCCCGCGGTTGCCCTTCAGCGCGCCGAGGTCGTGTGCGCCGGCGGCACCGCCGTCGTCGCCCCCGCCGGGAACGAGCCGGACCCGCAGGTCCGGTCCCGCGGACGTGCTGAAGCGCGTCAGCGTGACGACCCGGCGCCCGTCGGGCATCCGGACGACCGCAGCGCGACCTTCGGTGTCGTGCTCCCCGTCGCGGAAGGTGCCGGCGACCTCCTCCACGTTGCCGCCCGGGGCCGGAGACTGACCGGCGGGCGTACCGACGACCACGGGCTCGTCGACCACGCGGTCGTTGAGCATCGACCAGCCGAGGTAGGCGGAGACGGTGAGCGCCGTGAGGAGGTACGCGCCGGCGACCGCCCAGCGCACCGGCGTGTACCGGATCGCCAGCGCGAGGACGGCGATGCCGGCGAGCGCGAACCACACGCCGGTGGCGATCGCGGAGCCCGTGAAGCTGTTCGTCACGAGGCCGCCGGCGACCCAGACGCCGGCGAGCGTCACCACTGCGACGACGACTGCGGCGACGACGCGCAGGACGTGGACCTTCCAAGACTGCCGAGAGCGCACCATGCGGCACCGTCCGCGCGGCCACGCGGTGCGTTACGCGCCGCGCGGCCGCGCTCGAACGCGCACCTCGAACGCCGCGCGGAAGACGGCGCCGGGGACCGCGGTGGGCAGGGCGACGCCGGTGACCAACGCGTTCGTCGGCGCCGTCATCGGCTCGAAGCAGATCACGTCCTCGTCCGGAGGCGCGTAGATCTGCGCGTAGCGGTAGCCGAGCAGCAGAGCGACCTCGAGCCGGTCGCCGACCGCGAACCGCGCGCCCGGAGCGACCGCGTACCCGTCGTCGAAGCTCCGGTCGCCGAGAGGCTGACGCTGCGCCGGCTCCGCGACGGTCTCCCCGGTCGGGATCAGCCGCGCGTCGGCGAGCAGGCGCCTCCGTCGCGGCAGCGCGACGCGCTCGTCGCGCTTCAGCCGGAAGTAGGGGTGGAAGCCGAACGCGATCGGCACGCTGCCGGTGCCCGCGCTTCGCAGCGTCGTGTCGATCCGCAGGCCCCACGTCTCGAGGCGGACGAGCTGCGTCACGCGATGTGCGTGCGGGAAGACGCGCTCGGCGGCGAAGTCGAGGCTCGCGAGCAGGGCGGTGCGCCCGTGCGCCTCGACCGTCCAGGCACGCGGGTGGACGCCGTGGATCGGGAGGCCGTGCTCGTCGCGCGGCACGTCCGCGCCCTCCAGCGGCACGGACAGCCGGTTCGCCCACGGGTGCAGGAACGGGATCCCGAGGGGCCCGAGCAGCTCGTCGCCGTCGCGGCACAGCGACGTCACGAGCATGCCGCGGTCGGGATCGACCTCGGCGCGGAGCGCGCCCGCGCTCAGCGTCGGTGTCATCACGAGCGCCATCCCGCCCCTGTAATGCGAGCGCCGCAGGCGTTACAGAGCGCCATGGACGTCTTCCCGGACCTGCGACTGCCCGATCACAACGGCTCGGAGCGCTCGCTCGGCGAGCTCGTCGCGGGCGATCCCGTCGTGCTGCACACCTACCGCGGCTGGTGGTGCCCGAAGGAGCAGGCGTTCTTCCGCCGGCTGCTGGCGCTCCAGGACGAGATGGAGGTCGCGTACTCGCGGATCGTCTCGCTGAGCGTCGACCCGCCGCCTGTGGCCGCGGCGTTCCGCGCGGGGCTCGGTGCACGCTGGACGTTCCTGTGCGATCCGGAGCGCATCGCGCTGACGCAGCTCGGGCTGCGCGAGACGACGGACACCGTCAACCACCCGTACGTCCCCCGCGTGCTCACGCTGTTCCCGGACCTCCGGGTGCACCGCGAGTACGACGGCTACTGGTACTGGGGCCGCCCGACGCTGGAGGAGCTGGTCGGGGATCTCCGCGCGATCTCGAGCGCGATCCGCACCGACTGGCGCGCGCCGGCGGCATGAGCCGCGCGTGGCTCGCGGTCGTCGGCGGGCAGCTGCGGGTGTGGCGACAGAGGAGCAAGCCCGTCCGCGGTGCGCTACGCGTCGACCCGCGCATGCTCGACGAGGCGGGTGCCGCCGCAACGGTGTCGCTCGTGCTCGCTCCGGCGGGCATGCGGGTCCTCTTCGACGACCTGGCCGTGCAGCAGGCCCGGCGGGTGGTGCTGGCCCGGCCGGCGTTCGACGGCGTCTCGACCCTGCTGCGCGACAGCAGCCACTTCGCGGGTGCGATCACCGTCGCCCGCGGTTCCGCGCAGGTGGCTCGCCTTCACGACGATCCGTTCGCGCGGATCTTCCGGGCGATGGTGCTCGACGTCGGCGCGGGCGTGCTCGGCGCCGTCCCTCCGCCGGCCGGACCGACGATCGAGCGGTACGGCAGCGCGGAGCCGTGGCCGTGGGACCGCTTCGTCTGAGCCGCCCTCCCGGTTCATGCCGGCCGATCGCGGCACGTCGCGATCCGTTCGTGTCACGTTCGCCCGGCTCCGCGGACTACGCCGGGTCATGATCGACGCCACCATCACCGAAGTCCGGCGCCACGGCAGGCGGCGGCGCCTCGTCACCGGCACCACCCGCGCCTGGCCGAAGCCCAGCGCCCGGTAGCCGGTCGCGGCGTCGATCTCATCCCGCCGGTCAACCGATCGGCGGATGGCGCGAGCTGCCGTCCGCACCGACGATCCGGGCGGCAGCTCCTCCATGCTGCCGCGGTGCCCGGGCAACGGGGCGGGGTCACCGGCCCCGCCCCGGCCCGCGGCGCGCCGGTGCGCCACGCCGGATGGGATGCTGACGCCGCTATGCCACTCGAACGCACCACAGTCTTCGTCGCGGACGATCACCCGGTCTTCCGCGACGGGCTGGTCCGGGCGCTGCGCAGCAGGCCGGAGTTCGAGGTGGCGGGGGAGGCGGGCGACGGCCGCGAGGCGCTCGAGGCGATCAAGCGCCTCGAGCCGGCGGTCGCGTTGCTCGACCTCAAGATGCCCGGGCTCGACGGAGCCGCGATCGCCCATGCGGTGCGCCGGGACGGCCTTCCGACCCGCGTCGTGCTCATCTCGGCGCACGCGCCCAGCGAGCTCGTCTACCGCGCGATCTCGCTCGGCGCGGCCGCCTACCTCTCGAAGGACGCCAGCCGCGAGGAGATCTGCGACACCGTCGCGGCGGTGGCACGTGGCGAGACGCGGCTGAGCCCCGAGATCCAGGGCGAGCTGGTGCGCCAGATCCAGATGCGCGCCGTCGAGGAGCGGCCCGCGCTCTCGCCGCGCGAGCGCGAGGTGCTCGAGCTCATCGCCGAGGGGTTCTCGGCGCCGGACATCGCGCGGCGCCTGCACGTCAGCCCGGCGACGGTCAAGACGCACCTGCAGAGCCTCTACGAGAAGCTCGGCGTGTCGGACCGCGCCGCGGCGGTCGCAAGCGCGATGCGGACCGGACTGCTCGAGTAGCGGTGATCACGGCCGAGCTGCTCGCGGAGCTGCTGGATCGCGCCGAGATCGGTGTCGCCCTGATGGATGCGCGGTGCACGTTCCGCTACGTCAACGAGCGGATGGCGGACATCAACGCGGCACCGCGCGACGAGCACCTCGGGCGGACCATCGACGAGGTGCTCCCGGACCTGGCGGAGACGGTCCGCCCCCTGGTCGAGCAGGCGATCGCGTCGCGGGATCCGCTGCTGGCGATCAAGGTCGACGGCTCGCCGCGGGTCGGCGCCTCGCGGCGCTGGGAGGCGAGCTACCTGCCGGTCCAGCTCGCGGACGGTCCCGGCGTCGGGGTGATCGTGGTCGACGTGACGGAGCGCACGAAGAGCGCGGCCGCGATCCGCGCCCGTCTCCACCAGCAGGCGGCCCTGGCCGACCTCGGGCAGTTCGCGCTGCGGACGCGCGACCTCGACGGCGTGATGGGCGCCGCGTGCTCCATGCTCGCGGACGCGCTCGGCGCGGAGCGGGCGGGCGTCCTCGAGTTCGCGCCCGGCCGCGATCAGATGATCATGCGCGCGGGCGTCGGGTTCCCGCCGGGCGCGGTGGGCTCCATGACGGCGCAGATCGGCCCGCGCTCGCAGGCCGGCTTCACGCTCGCGAGCGGCGGCCCCGTCATCAGCGACGACACCGCGCGCGAGGAGCGCTTCCGGTTCTCGCCGGGCCTCCTCGCGCTCGGCGTCCGCAGCGCGATCTCGGTGCCGATCCTCGCGGGTGAGGAGCCGTTCGGCGTCCTCGGCGTCCTCGCCTCCACTGCGGGCCGGTTCGACGAGGACGACGCGAACCTCGTGCGGGCCGCGGCGAACGTCCTCGGCGCGGCGGTCGTGCGCGCCGCGCAGGCCACCGAGCTGGAGGGGCTCGCCGCCCAGCGCGGCCGCCTGGTCGCGCAGGCGCTCGACGCCGGCGACCGCGAGCGGCGGCACGTCGCCGACGCGCTGCACGACGAGGCGCTCCAGCACCTCCTCTTCGCACGGCTGGAGCTCGCGGCCCTCGACGCCGAGACCGACACCAAGGCCCGCGTGCTGGCGTCGATCCACGAGGCGACGGCCGTGCTGCGCCGCGTGATCGGCGGCCTCCATCCCGTCCCGCTCGCGCACGCCGGGCTGACCGCGGCGCTCGACGGGCTCGCGCGGGAGCTGGCCGAGCGCGCGGGGCTCCACGCCGAGGTCCGGGTCCATCCCGCTGCCGAGGGGCGGGAGGACCGCCTCGTCCTCAGCCTCGCTCGCGAGCTGCTGACCAACGTGGTCAAGCACGCCCGCGCGACGCGGGCGACGGTCCGCGTCGCGCTCGACGGCGAGGCGCTCGTGCTGGAGGTCGCGGACGACGGCGGCGGGCTCGCGGGCGACGCCTTCGAGGCGGCGCTCGCGCGCGGGAACGTCGGACTCGCGAACGCGCGGGAGCGGGTCGCCGCGCTGGGCGGATCGATCGACGTGCTGGAAGGCCTCGACGGCCGGGGAGCGCGCGTCTCGATCCGCCTGCCGAGCGGCTAGGCGCCAACTCGCGGCGCGCTCAACTGGCGCGTCCCCCGATTGGTGGATACGCGCCGCGCGCGGAGCGACCGATCCTCCGACCGTGCCGGAACGCCCGACGCCCTGCGACGTGCAGCCGATCGCCCTGCTCGACCCGGGGTGGGTCCGGCGCAGCCTCGCCGCGCTGCTGGCCGGCGGCGGCCTGCTCGGCGCGCTGTGGCTGGCCGTGGTCGACGCCTCTGCCCCGGCGACCGCGAGCGTCGTGGTGACGGTGGCGGCGGTGCTGCTCCTGGCCGCCTGGGTCGCGATCGACAACGAGACCGAGGTGAAGACCCTCCTCGCGACCGTGCTCCTCGTGTGCGGGGCGCTCATCACGGTCGAGATCGCGCTCTCGGGCCCCGCGACGAGCCCGTTCCCGCTGTTCTACATCTGGCTGCTCCCGTGGTCCTTCATCCTCTGGGACCTGCGGCGGGCCTCGGCGTACGTCGGCGCGATCGCCGTCGCCTACGGCGCGCTGCTCGTCACGGAGGCCGAGGATCTCGCGCGCGTCGTACCGGCGTGGCTCGTCGGGATGGGAGGGGTCGTCGCGGTCGGTTGGGTCCTGCGCGCCGTGTGCGACCGGCTGCTCGAGCGCCACGGGGCCGCCCGGCGGTCGGGCGACGCGCAGGGGCTGATCACCGAGTTCTCCCGCCTCGCGCTCGCGCAGCTCGACGTCGACCGCAGCCTCGGCGACGACGCCGCGCGGCTCGTGCGGGACGCCCTCGCCGCCGACTGCGTCCAGGTCTTCCGCGCGTCCGACGGCGCGCTCGTCCGCACCGGCTCGGCCGGGGCCGAGGTCGCGGCGCGCCACCCCGACGAGGCCTTCGACGCCCAGATCGGCGAGCCTGGCGCGCCCGTCGGACTCGTCCACGTCGTGCGGACCTCGCGGGCGCTCGACGACCACGAGACGTCGTTCGTGCGCAGCGTCGCCGACGTGCTCGCGCTGGCGACCACGCGTGCGGTGGCGGAGCGCGAGCGCCGGGACCGGGCGGGGCACGACACCCTGACCGGCCTGCCCGGGCGCGAGCGCTTCGCGGCGCACCTCGCCGCGGCGCTGCCGCGGGGCGGCAACCTCTTCCTGCTCGACCTCGACGACTTCGGGCTCGTCAACGAGACGCTCGGGCCGCGGGCGGGGGACATGCTCCTGCGCAGCGTGGCCCAGCGCCTGCGCAGCGTGCTCGGCGCGCGGGTCCAGCTTGCGCGCGTCGGCGGCGACGAGCTCGCCCTCTTCGAGCCGGGCGTCGCGACCGAGACGGCCGCGCTCGACGTGGCCGGCCGCGTGCAGCGGGTCTTCGCGGCGCCCTTCGACCTGGCCGAGACCGAGCACCACGTCAGCGCGAGCATCGGGATCGTGCTCTGTCCCCCCGGGACCTACCGTGACGAGCGCGCCGCCATCCGCGACGCGCACGTCGCGCAGCGGCGCGCGAAGGAGCTCGGCCGGGGGCGCCACGAGCTGTTCAACGCGGACGTCCGCGCGAGCCTCGAGCGCCGCCGCTCGCTCGAGCAGGAGCTGCGCCTGGGGCTGAAGCGCGGGGAGTTCCGTCTCGTCTTCCAGCCGATCGTGCAGCTCGAGAACCGGCGGGTCATCGGGGCCGAGGCGCTCGTGCGCTGGCAGCACCCCACCCGCGGGCTGCTCGCGCCGGGCGAGTTCATCGACGTCGCCGAGGCGAGCGACCTCATCGTCCCGCTCGGCGCCTGGATCCTGCGCGACGCCTTCCGCCAGCTCAAGGCGTGGGAGTCGACCGGCGCCGGCTTCGAGGGCTTCCGGCTCAGCATCAACCTCTCCGGCCGGCAGCTCGCGGCGCCCGGGTTCCCGTCCACCGTCCGCCGGCTGCTCGAGATGCACGCGCTCGACCCCGGCCGCATCGTGTTCGAGCTGACGGAGACCGCGCTGGCCGACGAGTCCGACCAGGTCGAACGCGCCGTCGCCGAGCTCCGCGACCTGGGGATCAGCCTCTCGCTCGACGACTTCGGCACGGGCTACGCGTCGCTCAGCTACGTCCGCCGGTTCGCGTTCGACTCCCTGAAGCTCGACCGGTCCTTCGTCGCGAACGTCGGCGGCGACGCCAGCGACACCGCGCTGATCACCGCGGCGATCTCGATGGGCGCGGCCATGAACATGAAGGTCGTGGCGGAGGGCGTGGAGACGGTCGAGCAGGTCGCGCAGCTGCGCGAGCTGGGCTGCGTCCTCGGGCAGGGCTACCTCTTCGCGAGGCCGATGGAGGCCGGCGGGATCCGGGAGCTCGTCGACCGTGACGCGGGTCTTCGTCGTTGACGACTTCCCCGCGCGGCGCTGAGCGGCGGCTTTAGGCGGGGGCCGCGGAAGCGTGGTCCCGGGGCACGACGACGCGGATCCGCGTCCCCGCTCCGGGGGCGCTGTCGAGGCTCAGCCGGCCGCCGACGGCCTCGACCCGCTCGCGGCTGGAGGCGAGCCCGATGTGGCCGTCCCTCAGCGCCTCGGCCGGCCGGTCCGGCGCCATGCCGCGCCCGTCGTCCGAGACCTCGAGCACGACGCGACCGTCCTCGTCGCCGACCGTCACCACCAGGAACGTCGCGTCCGCGTGCTTCACGGCGTTGTGGACGAACTCGCGCAGAAGCGCGACGACGAGCTCGTCGACGTCGCACGGCTCGTGCTCGCCGAACGTCAGGCGGTAGCCGAAGCCGGCGCGGTTGCCGCCCAGCTCGAGGACCGAGCGCAGGCGCGCCTCGAGGTCGTGCGTCGAGGCGGCGGCCGGGTGCAGGTCGCTCACGGCCTCGCGCAGCCGGCGGCTCGCCGCCTCCACGGCGGCGACCGAGCGGTGCGTCGCCTCGGCGTCGTCCGGCACCCGGTCGAGGTCCAGCCGCGCGGCGTAGAGCTCCTGGAGCACGTCGTCGTGGAGCACGTCGGCGATCTTCCGGCGCATCCGCTCCTCGGCGCGCAGCGACTCGACGAGGAGGAAGCGCCGCGCCGCGGCGAGCTGCTCGACCTCGTCCGCGCGCTCGCGCAGCTCGCGCTCCGCCCGCTTGCGCTCGCGCAGGGCGTGCTGGACGATCGCGGTCGCGATCGGCTCGCCGCTCACCGGATGGGTGATCGTGAAGGCGTTGACGCCGACCGGGATCTCCTCGCCCGTCCGGAAGTGCCGCAGCGTCGTCTCGCCGCTGAACGAGCCGGTGCGGCGCGTCACCGGGCCGGAGACCTCGAGGAAGTGCTCCTGGCCCGCCGGGGTCAGGTAGTCGAGGATCGACTTCGTCCGCGCCTCGTCGAGGCTCTCGAGCCCCACGAGCCGCCGGCCGCCGGGGTTGAGGTAGGACGTCATGCCGTCGAAGTCCGCGATCGCGATGAAGTCCTGCGACAGCTCGACGAGCGTCGCCAGCCGGCGCGTCTCCACGAGCTGTTCGAGGAGGTCGCGCCGCCCCTTGACGTCGGCGATGGCGACGCTGCACAGCTCCGCGAAGCGGGCGACGCGGTCCGCGGCGTCGTGCGGGAGCGGGCTCCCGGTCTCCGTCGCGACGACGAGGGTCCCCCACAGCCCCTCGCCGATCTCGATGGGAGCGGCCCACCACACCGGCCGGCCCAGCACGAGGTGCTCGCGGGGGCCCGCGGTCTCGTCGGGATCGCCGGCGTGGACGTGCCGCCGGTCGCGCGCGACCTGCTCCACCGCCGTGCCTGCGTCCTCGACGGGGACGTCCGACGGCCATCGCGCGACCGCCTCCGAGCCGCCGTCGTCGGTGAAGCAGAAGAGCGCCGCGGCCGACGCGTCGAGCAGCGCGGCGGCCTCGCGCGTGATCGCGGCGAGCACGTCGGCCTCCGGCGCGCGTTCGAGCACGGCCCGGGCCACCCGCATGAGCGCCTGCTGCTCGATCGTCTGCGACTCGAGCCGCGCGCGGTCCTCGGCGCTCGCCACCGCGATCGCGCACAGGTCCGCGAAGACGCTGAGCTCGCGCTCGCTGCCCTCCGGCAGGCGCTCCGTCCCCTTCGCGCCCGCGTAGATGATCCCCCACAGCTCCCCGCCGACGTGCACCGGCGCGCCGATGACCACGTCGTAGCCGATCGCCGTCACCCGTCGCGCGGCATCGCTCGGGTCGTCGGCGTAGTGCGCGTGGCGCGCCGGCTGTCCCGTCGCGAGGATCTGCGCCGCCACCATCTGGCGCTCCAGCGGAAAGCGCGCGCCGCGGGTGAACATGCGCCACCCCGGCGCGGTGCTCCCGCCCACGACGACGATCTCGTCGCCGTCGAAGCGGAACACGGCGCTCGAATGGGCGTCGAGCAGCCCGATGATCTCCTCGGCGACCGATGCGGCGAGCTCCGCGGCGGCGGCGCCCTTCGCGGTCTTGCCCGCCAACCGGCGGACGGCGCCGAGCAGGGCCTGCTCGCGCACCTCGGACTGGGCCGTAGGGACGGGGTTCACGGGTTGGGTCGGGGACTGACCACTCAAGCCAATGTACGAGCCGACGCAACTCGAAGATGAGGCAGCATCGGACGCCAGGCCGGGCCCGACCATCCACCGATCGGTGGATCGGGCGGTCGAGCTTGCGGGGCCCTAGCGGTGGTCGGCCAGCTGCACGACCTGGTGGTACGTGCCGCGGTTCTGCCACGGGAACGGCGGCGTCTCCACGGCTCCGAGCGCGGTCGGGACGTTCTGGTCGCACAGCGGCGGGCTCTGCGGCTCGCAGGTCGCGGGGACGGTCCACCTCGCCGTGTCGTCGGTGCCGTAGCGCGACGCCGTCCGCTTCGCCGCCTCGCGCAGCGTCTCGAGAAGGATCGCCCGGCACGCGCGGCGCGCCCGCTTGCGGTTCGCGCCGCCGCAGTACAGGCGCGAGTGGGGCCCGCGCACCTTGCGGCGCAGCACCATCCGCAGGTCCTTCTCGACGTGGCTCGACCACTTCCAGCCCCAGTCGTCGGCGCTCGTCGTGCCGAGCGGGAGGAAGGCGGACTCGAGCTTCGCGAAGAGGTCGGGGCCGAGCGCGGGCTCGAACGCGGCGCGCACGAAGAGGGGCCACCACTCGTCGAACAGCGCGACCGCCGCGCCGTGGTCGTAGAGGTTGTCCCCGTCGGCGTCGAGGCGCGGGTTGCCGGCGTCGTACCACGCCTCGAGCAGCGCGACGAGCCGCGCTTCCCCGCCCTCGGGCGCGCCGATCAGCCGCCGCATCCACGGGTAGACGTCCGAGCCGCGCAGGTCGCTCGTCGCCGCCCGGTTGACCGCTCGCGTCAGGCCGGTCAGGTCGGTCTTCCCGCCGCCCGCCTTCAGCTCCGTGCGCAGGTGGCGGTGCAGCAGCTCGGCGTGGTGAACGGAGCCGTCGCCCCACTCCGCCGGCCCCTTGCGCCAGCCCGGCGCCTCCTTCTGGTTCCAGCTCACGATCACGGGCTGCCGGGTGCCGTCCGCGCGCGGGCGGCGCGTGGGCGGGATCGGCTCGTACGTGTAGCGCTCCGGGTCGAAGCCCTGCCAGTCGCCGGTGCCGTCGCCGTTGTAGGGCAGGTCGACGTCCGCGCCGCGGGCGTGGCGCGGGTAGTAGCCGGACTGCATGAACCCGACGTTGTCGTCGTCGACGTAGAACCAGTTCTCCGTCCCCGGGAACGGGCTGAACGCCTGGCTGAACGACGCGAAGTCGACGGGCCGGTTCTCGGCCATCGCCATGAACGGGAGGACGGCGTCGAGCTCGCGGAAGTTGACGCCCTTTGCCTTCGTGAGCGCGACCGGCTGCCCGCCGACGGTCGCGAACGCGAACACCGGCCCGTGGAC
>DASZDF010000470.1:0-6912 GCA_035942275.1 Solirubrobacteraceae bacterium
GCGGCGCTGGCGGCCGCGTGCGCGGTGGTCGGCCTCGCGCTGGCGCTGGCCCGCGCCGAGCCGGCGGCGTCGCGCTCCGGCTAGCAGGGAGGCTCGACGTACGCCGCCGGCGCGCGCATGCCGCGCAGCCGCACCCGCGCGGTGTCGTAGAACGGCACGCCGTCGCAGACGCGCCGGCCGGAGAGCGCGACGTCCGCCGCGGCGTGGCGCAGCCGCCCGGCCGCGCACGTCGGCGTGCACTCGAGGACCCGGGCGACGCCCTCGCCCTGCGCCTCCTCCTCGCCCCACGACGTCCAGCGGATGCAGCGCACGGTGACCTCGCGGGCGGTCTGGAGCGTCCGCGGCGCGGCGCCGCTGGGCCCGCGCAGGTCCGCCACCTCGACCCGCGCATCCGGCCCCGTAGGCCTCACGCCGCCGCGCGGGCACGACGGGACGGGCGCGGGCGGCTCGGGCGACCCGGGGACCGTGAACGTCGCCTCCGACGGCCCGACCGTGCTCGGCTGCTCGTCCGAGCAGCCCGTCCCGCCGGCGACCCCGACCGCCACCGCCGCGGCCGCGCCTAGCCGACGTAGCTTCCGTCCTCGCACCCCTTCTCCATCTTCGCGATCAGGTCGCGCGCGGCGCCCTCCACCTGGGCGTACCGATCCGGGAAGGCGGAGCGCTGGGTGTCCTGCGCGAGCTGCGCGGCCGGCTGGCCGCGGTCGTAGCGGCGCGCGGCGCGGAAGAAGGCCATGATCGCGTGGTCGACGTCGAGGATCTGCGCCGCGGTGCCCCACTCGCGCACGGACGGCCGCTGCTGGAAGACGCCGAGGGAGTCCTCGTCGCCCCAGCGCAGGTTGTGCACGCCGGACTCGACGATCGCGGCCTCCATCGCCGCGAGGAGCAGCCGCGGCCCGAGGTCGCGGCGCTCCGCGTAGGTGTAGATGTCGCACGCGATGTCGAGGTCCGGCGGGCCGAAGGGGTTGCCGCCCCCGCCGCCCAGCCCGGCGATCAGGCTCGGCCCGCCCTCCCACGGCACGAGCCGGATCTCGGTGATCGCGTCGCCGAACAGCGGGAACCCCCCGCCGCCGCCGACCCGCGGGCCGCCGCCCAGTCCGCCGGGGCCGATGTCGACGTGCATGTGGGAGTTGTCGCCGGGCGCGTGGTTGGGCTCGCGCCAGATGACGTTGAAGCCGAGCTCGGCCAGCTTCGGCTCGACGCGGTCGAAGACGCTCGCCTCGGCGGCGTCGACGCTGAGGTTCACGTCGATCGCGCCGCCGTGGTAGTGGTCGTTGACGCCGTAGTGCTCGTGGTCGCCCTGGACGCCGCCGAACGCCGGGTGCGGATGCTCGCCGACGAGCATCCCGTTGCGCTGCAGGAAGAAGCCGACCTGCACGATGTCGGCGCTCGAGAACGGCGGCCTGCCCACCCGCTCCGCGAGCTCCTCCCACTCCGAGTCGCTGATGTTCGTGTCGCCCGTGGTGCCCCCGCCGCCGCCGAGCCCTCCCAGCGGCGCTCCACCGATCCCGCTCGCGATGCCCATGCTCGCCCGCGCGCGCGCCGCGCCGCGCGCGTCCTCCCGGTCGGCCGGCTCGGCGTTCTCGCCGAGGCTCTCCTTGGTGCGGACCCGCACGCGGACGTCGACGCCGAGCCGCTCGAAGGAGACCAGCCTGGCGCCGTTGCGGTCCGCGTACGACGCGGCCGCCGCGCGCACCTCGAGGTCGTTGACCGTGAGCGGGTCGGCGACGCCGGTCGTCGCGAGCTGGCGGCGGAGCTGCTCCTGCACGTTGCGGACGCCGGCGAGCGCCGCGGCGTCGGCGGCGGTCTGCGCGTCGGACCGCAGGACGGCGGCGCGGCCGACCTGGAAGATGAGGACGCCGAAGGCGAGCGTGGCCAGCAGGATGAGCAGCAGCAGCGGGAGGATCTGCCCGTCCTCGCGCCGCGCGCGGTGCCACGTCGTCCGGTACCGCCCCCGCACCCTGGCGACGGTACCGCGCGAGGGCGGCTCGCGCATCGGTCGCGCTTGCCAAAATGACGTCGATGAACCCGCGCCAGCGCCAGGGGCGCCTCGTCTTCGCGCTGGGCGTCCTCGTCTGCATCGTGGCGTTCGTCGTGATCGCCCGCTACGTGGCCGACGTCCGCGAGGAGGTCGACCCGAAGGTCCGCGTCGTCGCGCTCGGCCGCGACGTCCGCGCCAACGAGCCGCTCGACGCCGCCGCGCTGCGGCTCGTCGAGATCCCCGAGCGCTGGGTCCCGAGGACCGCGCTGCGCGACCGCTCGGCACTGGCCGGCCTCGTCGCCGCCGCCGACTACCCGGAGGGGTCGATCGTGCAGCAGGGGATGGCGGAGGGCCCGCCGGAGCTGTCGCCCGGCCAGCGCGAGATCGCGATCCTCGTCGACGCCGAGACCGGCGTGGCCGGCAAGGTCGACCCCGGTTCGAACGTCGACATCGTCGCCACCTTCGCGGCCGAGGAGGGCCGGCCCGCGCGCTCCCGGGTGCTGGTCCCCGGTGCCCGCGTGCTCGACATCGGCGAGGCACGCGAGCAGCGCGAGGGGGAGGACGGCGCGGTCGACCCCAGCGCGGTCGTTCCCGTGACGTTCGCGCTCAACGTGCGCCAGAGCCTCGCGCTCACGTACGCGGAGAGCTTCGCGGAGGAGGTCCGCCTCGCGCTCGTGCGGCCCGGGGAGCAGAGCGACATCCCGCTCGACGAGCGCGAGTACCGGCCATGAGCCACCGGCTCCTGCTCGCCGCCAACGAGGAGGACGTCGCCCGCCGCGCAGCCGCCCTGGCGGGGGAGGGGGAGGAGCTCGAGGTCGTCGAGGTGGTGACGGAGCTCGACCGCGTCCCGCGCGCCCTGCGGCGCACGGAGCCGGACGTCCTCGTGCTGCACGACAGCCGGGGGACGCTGCCCGCCTTCCAGCGCACCCGGGAGCTGACGGCCGCCTTCCCCGAGGTCGGGATCGTCGTCGTCGCCGCCGAGGTGACGCCCGAGGCGCTGCGGGCGGGCATGCAGGCGGGGGCGCGCGACGTCGTGGGCCTGCCGCTGGCGCTGGAGGACCTCGAGGCCGCCGTGCGCGCCGCCGCGACGCACGGCCGGACCCTCCGCGAGCGCGTCGTGGGGGAGAGCGAGGCCGCCGCCGCGGGTGGGCTCGCCGGGCGCATCGTCGTCGTGGCCGGGGCGAAGGGCGGCGTCGGCACGAGCACCATCGCGCTGCACCTCGCGCTGACGGCGGTCGCCGCCCGGCCCGACCGCCCGGTGTGCCTCGTCGACCTCGACCTCCAGGCGGGCGACCTCAGCGCGCTGCTCGACATCCCGCCGCGGCGGTCGATCGTCGATCTCGCCGAGGTCGCCCACGAGCTGTCGTACCGGCACCTCAGCGACACGGTGTACGGGCACGGCAGCGGGCTGAGCGTGCTGCCCGCCCCGCACGAGGGCGAGCGGGCGGAGGAGGTGACGATCGAGGCCGCGCGCAACGTGCTCGGCGCGCTGCGCACGCGTCACGACCTGGTCGTCGTCGACGCCGGCGCCTACGTCTACGAGGCGACCGGGGCGGCGTACGAGCTGGCCGACCGCATGATCGTCGTCGCGACGCCGGACGGGCCGGCCCTGCGCGGGGCGCGCCGCCTGCTCGAGCTGTGGGAGCGCCTCGAGGTCACGCCGGGCGACACCCGGCTGCTGGTCAACCGCGTGAGCCGCAAGGTCGACCTCCAGCCGAGCGTGGCCCGCGAGTACGTCCCCGCGCCGGTGCTCGACACCACGATCCCCGCCGCGTTCGGCGCCCTCGAGCACGCCACGAACACCGGCGTCCCGGACCACCTCGAGGACCGGCGGGTGCGCGAGGCGTTCCGCGAGCTGCTCGACGAGCTCGACGTGCTGCCCGAGGTCGCGGACGAGGCTCCGGTCAGCGCGCGGCGGCGCAGCGGGTTCATGCGGCGGCTCGCGGGCGACGAGGGCCAGTCGGCGGTGGAGATGGTCGGCCTGCTGCCCGTCCTCGCCGTGGTCGTCCTCGGGATGTGGCAGCTCGGGCTGATCGGCTACACGTACTTCGCGGCCGGCCACGCCGCGCGCGAGGGCGCGCGGGCGCTGGCGACGGGCGAGGAGGAGGCCGAGCAGGTGCGCGAGGACGTCCCCGGGGCGTGGGAGGACGGCCTGCGCTGCGAGATCGGCGACGACCGCGTGAAGGTGTCGCTCGCGGTGCCGGTCGTGCTGCCCGGCGTCGACTCGCCGTGGCGGATCGCGTCGTCGGCGGGCACCACCGTGGAGGACCAGCCGGTGGCGGCGCCGGGGCGCGAGCCCGACTCGTTCAAGCCGAAGCGGCGCAAGGACGACCCGTGCAACGACGCGAGCTGAGCGGACGGCGCCGGCGCGAGGCGGGGCAGGCGAGCGCCGAGCTCGTCGGGATGCTCTGGTGGATGCTGCTGGCGGCGCTCGTCGTCTGGCAGCTGCTGCTCGCCGCGTGGACGACGGTGTCGGCGTCGAACGCGGCGCGCACCGGCAGCCGCGTCGAGTCGCGCGGCGGTCAGGCGGAGGAGGCCGCGGTGTCGGCGCTGTCGTCGCCGCTGCGCCGCCACGCGCAGGCGCGCGCGACCGGCGAGACCGTCCGGGTGCGGGTGCGGATCCCGGTCATCGTGCCGGGCCTCTCCGTCGACGACCTCACCGTGACGAAGTCCGCGACCTTCCCGAGGACGGACTGATGGCGCGGCAGACGCGGCTCAAGGACCGGATCGCGAGCGGGCGCCAGGCGGCCGACGGCGCCGGCGACAAGAGTGCGCCCGCCTACTACCGCAGGCGCGTGGTCAAGGAGATCGACCTCGCGGAGATCGACCGCCTCTCCGAGGCCGAGCGCCACGCGCGGCTCGAGCGGATCGTCGGCGACATGATCCGCCGCGAGGGCCCGCTGCTCTCCGACGCCGCGTACCGGCGGCTCGTCCGCCAGGTCGTCGACGAGCTCGTCGGCCTCGGCCCGATCGAGCAGCTCCTCGACGACGACGAGGTCACGGAGATCATGGTCAACGGCGCCGGCGACGTCTGGGTCGAGCGCCACGGCGAGGGGCTCGTGCGCACCGACGTCCGCTTCACGTCCGACGAGCAGCTGATGCAGACGATCGAGCGCATCGTCTCGCAGGTCAACCGGCGCGTCGACGAGTCGAGCCCGATGGTCGACGCGCGCCTGCCGAGCGGCGACCGCGTCAACGTCATCATCCCGCCGCTCTCGCTCGTCGGGCCGGTGCTCACGATCCGCCGCTTCCCGCGCCTGTTCACGCTCGACGAGCTGGTCGCCAACGGGACGATGGACGAGCCGACGCGCCGGCTGCTCGAGGCCTTCGTGGGCGCGAAGCTGAACATCGTGATCTCGGGCGGCACGGGCGCCGGCAAGACGACGCTGCTCAACGCGCTCTCGGGGGCGGTGCCGGCGCGCGAGCGCATCGTCACGATCGAGGACAACGCCGAGCTGCGCCTCCAGCAGCCGCACGTCGTCACGCTCGAGGCGCGGCCCCCGAACGTGGAGGGCGAGGGCGAGGTGACGATCCGCGACCTCGTGCGCAACTCGCTGCGGATGCGGCCCGACCGGATCATCGTCGGGGAGGTCCGCGGGCCGGAGACGCTCGACATGCTCCAGGCGCTCAACACCGGCCACGAGGGGTCGCTCGTCACCGTGCACGCCAACTCCGCCGACGACGCGCTGCACCGGCTGACGACGCTCGCGACGATGAGCGACGTCGACGTGCCCTTCGAGGCGCTGCGCGACCAGGTCAACGGCGCCGTCGACGTCGTGGTGCAGATCGCCCGCGGCGCGGACGGGAACCGCCGCGTCGTGGAGATCGCGGTGGTCGCCTCGCGGCGCGCGGAGGAGTTCAAGCTGGCGACCGTCGCGGAGTTCGCGTCGGACCCGATCGGCGCGGACCGCGTGGTCACCGGCCGGGTCGTGCACGCGCAGCTTCCGCCGCGGGTGGCCGAGCGGCTCGTCCACGGCGGCGAGAGCGTGCCGGACGCCTTCGGCGAGCGGGCGGAGCTCGAGCGCGCGCCCGAGCGGGAGGCGGAGTAGTGGAGGCGCCGGTCGCGGGCCTGCTGCTCCTGCTGCTGGGCGGCCTGCTCGCCCTGGCGGGCTTCTGGCTGCTGGAGGCGGCGGCGGTGCGGCGCGCGGCGCTCGCGTCGGGCGAGCCGCGCCAGGGGCGCTCGCGCCTGCGCGGCCTGCTCGACCGGCGCGTCCGCGCGACCGGGCCCGGCCGCGCGCTCGTCGTCCGCCTCGAGACGGCGGGGGTGGAGCGCTCGCCGATCGCCTTCCTGCTCGGGACCGCCGCGCTCGCCTTCCTCACCTACGTGCTCGCCCGCGCGCTGGTCCCGGGGTTCCTGGCGCTGATCGCCGCGCTGGCGACCGTCGGGGGCGCCTTCGCGTGGCTCGACCGCCGCCGCGAGCAGCGGCGCCTCGCGTTCGTCGCGCAGCTCCCGGAGCTGGCGCGCCTGCTGTCCAACGGCGCCGCGGCGGGGCTGGCGATGACGCAGGCGCTCGAGCGGGCGAGCCGCGAGCTCGACGCTCCCGCCGGCCCCGAGCTGCGGCGGGCGGTCGCCGAGCTGCGGCTGAGCGTGCCGCTCGACGAGACGCTCGAGCGGCTCGGCCGCCGGCTGCCGTCGCGTCAGCTCTCGGTCCTGGTGACGACGCTCGTGATCCAGCAGCGGGCCGGGGGCAACGTCGTGCGCGCGCTCCAGGAGCTCGCGACGACGCTCGAGGCGCGCCAGGAGACGCTGCGCGAGGTGCGCACGCTGATGTCCGGCGCGGTCTTCTCCTCCTACCTCGTCGCCGGCCTCGGCGTGCTCACCATCCTGATGATGAGCAGCTTCGGCGGCGACGTGCTCGACCGGTTCACGGAGACAGGACTCGGCCGGGCGGTGCTCCTCTTCGCCGCGCTGCTGTACACGCTCGGCTTCGTGC